>JAAYQE010000075.1 GCA_012519455.1 Syntrophomonadaceae bacterium | reverse complement strand
TTATTTCGGCATATTCCCTTAAGGCTGCCATACGCTGCTCGACTTTTTCATGACGCATTCGGGCATATCCGGGCAACATTACATTTTTAGGGGCATCTTTTGTATAGGGACGTAAAGCTACTTCTTGCCGAGTACGCTTATTGGTATTTACTAAACTCATCGAATGCGCCAATCGAGTAGTAAGCCGTAAAAAGACCGGTGTATCAAAAGTTTCACTTAACTCCAGGGCTACCGGGACAAAATTTTTTATTTCCTGACTATCTGCCGGCTCTAACATTGGTATTTTAGCCATTCGGGCAAAGCCTCGATTATCCTGTTCGTTCTGTGAACTATGCATGCCCGGATCATCAGCCGTTACCAGGATCATTCCTCCGTTAACCCCAGTATAAGAAAAGGTAAAAAGAGGATCAGCCGCAACGTTAACGCCTACGTGTTTCATCGCCACCAGGGTACGTGCACCACCTAGTGAGGCCCCAATGCCTACCTCTAAGGCTACTTTTTCGTTAGGTGACCATTCGGTATAAATCTCTGGATACCGCGAACAATTTTCAATAATTTCCGTACTGGGTGTCCCCGGATAAGCGGTAGCCACCCGCACTCCAGCCTCAAAAGCTCCCAGGGCGAGTGCCTCGTTACCTAAAAGTAGTTCCACCATGAACTCTCCGCCTTCCTCCTCATTGCTAATTTTATATCTTTAAATAATTTCAACAAAATTCATAATTCTCCTCTTTTCTCGCGTGGCCCGATCGCCTCTTTTTATCAACTGTTTCCCTTTAGTACTTTCTGTACGAATGGCGGTAAAACAAAGGTCGCGTGATGGATCTCCGGGGTATAATAGCGGAAGGCACCTTCTGCCAAACTGGGTTTTCGGGCCGGTTGTAGAGGATCATATTTTTTGGAAGCCAGGGAAAAAGTCCAAAAGCCAGCAATGTAACTGGGAACACAGGTAAGGTAAACATATGCCAGTGGAAATAGCTCCTGTAAATCAGCGTAGACCCCACTGAGTAACTCCTTATTAAAAATAGGGGATTCAGTCTGCGCCACCATTAAACCATCCGCTTTAAGTACTCGATAAACCCCTTGATAAAATTCTTGACTAAATAACCCGGTGGCCGGGCCTATCGGATCAGAAGAATCGATGATAACGATATCGTAACGCTTCTCCGTCTGCTTTACATACTCAATTCCATCGGCCACGACAATCTGTACGCGTGGATCTTCTAACGCTTGACCAAGCTCCGGTAAAAAACGCCGACAATTCTCAATTACCCGCGCATCAATCTCAACCAAGTCAACCTGTACTTGCGGATGCTTTAAGATTTCTCGAACCGTACCCCCATCACCACCTCCAATGACTAATACGTTTTGCGGATTAGGATGCGTAAACAGGGGTACATGAGCGATCATCTCGTGATATATAAACTCATCAGTCTGAGTAACCTGAACGATGCCATCTAAAATTAAAGCCCGGCCAAAATCTACGGTCTCCACGACTGCTAGATGCTGAAAAGCCGTTTTTTCCGTGTGGATCGTTTGCTTTATCTTCCAATTAACGCTATATCCTGGTGTATGTTCTTCAATTAACCAGAGTTCCATCCGTTAATATCTCCTTTCCTAATTAATGAGCATATACATACCCAACATTATATCTTATTTACTCTCTTTCGGGTGAAAAAGAACAAAAAAAGGCGCATATCTCAACGCGCCTCCGTTTATTCTGGCCTAAATCCGGCCAAATGCTCCCGTTTACCGTCGATAACGGGCTTCCCTTTGTTGAAACTTAAGGTGTCGGATATCTGTTTCTACCATAAGAGGAAAATTGCGACATAATTGAATAATACGCGAGGTAATTCTTTCTCCTAAAACTTCATCCATTTCACGCCAACCAAGATTAGTGGTAATAATCACCGGCAACCGGTAATTTAACCGATAATTAAGCAAAGTGTAAAGCGTGTTACGGGTCCATTCCGTATAATTATGGGCCCCTAAGTCATCTAATACCAGTAAAGGCACCGAGCGAACCCGTTCGATTAAAGGTTCATTATCGTCTAATTCCTCGTTTCGATTGGCCACCCAGAGCGGACGCCGAAAACTAGCCCTTAATTCATCGAGAAAATCAGGCACGACCAGGAACTGAATATCGATTTGCCGATCTAATAGAGCATTACAAATAGCTGCTGCTAGATAGGTTTTACCACTTCCTACCGGTCCTACTAACATTAAACCGCTAGTTTGTGGATCCTGGGTAAATTCCTGAATAAATTCTTTAGCCGCCTGCAGCGCCCGCCTGGCGCCTTGATAATAAGTAATCGACTTTTCTGGGTAACAGATCTCTTTAGAATAGTAGGTCATCGAGAATCGATCAAACCGATATTCCCACATTTCCGGAGAAAGACCTGCTTTAAGACGCTGCCGTATTTTTTGTTTTTCCTGTACGCACTTACAAGGCATTGCTCCGGTTTCTAATAGTAGCAACCCCTTGTTTTGACAAAGTGGACAGGACTCAGGAACAACAGCCACGATAGTCACTCCTAAATACTGTAGAGATCCCGATATTTATCATCTTTTACCGGCTTGGTTAGATCGGTCCGATCACTACGCAGCGTTCGTTCACGTTTTC
>JAAYQE010000074.1 GCA_012519455.1 Syntrophomonadaceae bacterium | reverse complement strand
GAAGCATCCAAGCTAGCATAAAGGAACCGCCCCGGCTAACCACTTCCGCTACCCGGCCTTGTTCTTGTAAAATCTGAATTGATTCCCGGGTAATCCCCGTATGCACGGTCATAAAATCTACCCCATTGGCCGCCTGTTGTTCAATCACGGCAAACAAATCCTCAACGGTCATTTGGACAATAGAACCGTATTTTTCTCGAGCCTGCAGCGCAGCTTGGTAAATTGGTACCGTACCGAATGGTACCGAACATTTTTCCAGCAAACGCAGCCGCAAGCTCTCCACGTCTCCCCCGGTACTTAAATCCATCACCGCATCAGCACCGGCTTCCACTGCAACCCGCATCTTAGTTAATTCTTCTTCCATCCCCGAAAGTTCATGTGCGGTCCCCAGATTAGCGTTCACTTTTACCCGTAATCCGGCGCCGATAGCCCGCGGGACTAAGGATTTATGCGCCGGGTTAGCCGGTACCACTAAGGTCCCTCCGGCTACGCCGGCCATAATCTGTTCTAAAGGACGTTTTTCCTGGGCCGCCGCTTTAACTAAAGCCGGCGCCGGATGACCTTCCCGAGCCATTTCTACCAACGTCTTATTATTTTTAGCCATATTGAAGCCTCCATTGTACTAAAATCCCTTAATCTGCCAAAAAACATAAGCCGTCCCCCAGACGAAGAACGGCTCAATTTATACCTCTCACTCTCCCTTCGCTGGAATTACCCAGTGCTGCCCTTTCAGCAGCAGCGCCGCAAGCGCTCAGGTTCATCGGGTCTGCGGGTTACGCCCACACTCTCAGCCTCACTCTTAGAAGCTCCCCGTAGACTTTATTAACTTATTTTATAAGTTTACCATGGCTCCCACCTTCCGGCAAGAAGAAGCGGAGCCTAACCGGTATGACTTGATTTATTTCCGATGGTTCCGGAAGTCTAAACCGAAACTAGGTCACTATAAAGACCGGTATAACGCCGGCGCAGGTTATCTTTCGCACGTACCCGACGTCCTTCCCGATTGGCGCGACTAGTACTGATGGTCGTGACCAGCAGGCCCTCCATGGAATCGATCAAAATTTCCTTACAAGGTTCACAGCGTTCGTAGGGAACCGGATTGAAGATACCGCTGATATTCATCCCCCGACGCACTTCTCCTTTGCCGGCTTTGTTGGCTACAGCCAGGAATACACTGTTCTCCCAGGCCCGAATACGCCAAATACACCAATGGAAAGGATCTTCAATTTCCGGCGAACAACACTCTAGATTGCGACCCGGGACTAAACCCAACGGTCCTGGTCCGGCCAGTGCTGCCGGCACCACAATAAGGTCTACGCCCTTAGCGGCTAAACAACGGGCTGCTTCCGGAAAGAGAAGATCCGTCCCCAAAAGCAAGCCCAACCGTCCTATAGGAATATCTATCGGGTTAGGTAAAACTGCTCCCGGCTGCGCCCATACTTCGTCACGGGCCAGCAGGTGGGTTTTACGATAAGTATGAATACGCCCCTCAGGGCCGGCTAATACCGCCGTAATATAAATCGTCCCGTCAGGGCCTCGTTCTACCATGCCCCAAGCCAAATAAAGCGAAAAATCCCGCGCTACTTGACTAAGATAAGTCGTTGTGATCCCTGGTATCGGTTCCGCTAATTCCGACATCCGTCCCGATACCAGGCCGGTATTCGCTAATTCCGGAAAAACTAACAGCTGCAGCTCCGGATATTCACTTTTAGCTCGGGCTACCCACTGCTGCATCCGAGTAAGGTTGGCCTCACGCTTACCGTGCGCAATCTCAAACTGCACAATCCCAATTTGCGATTCGCGTCCCGGAGGCAGGGGATGATGTGGTTCAAGGTTAAAAAATAGTTCAGGTCGCCAAAGATGACTGGCGTATAGTAAAGGTTGATAAAGTTCCGGCCGACGCCGTTTCAGGTATTCGCTGGTAGCAACCGTAGTAGAGGTAGATTGGATTTCCGCGCCGGTAGACAACGCCGTTTCCCTTTGGTCGTGAGGTTCTATTATCGGGCTAGGAGGCGAAGCCATGGCTTCATCGTTAGTTTCTAACCCGGTTTTAACCTCGGTGGGTATCTCCTCGGCAGTATCGACCGGTTCAGAGGCTTGAGTAACCTTGTAACAGAGAGGTAATTCAGCTAAGACTATGCCATTTCCACTGCCCCGGTAGGCCAGGATATTACCCTGGGGCCCAATAACGCAACTTCCTCCGCTAAATTTAATTCCCCTCTCCCGACCCCAGCGGTTAGCTGCAATCACACAGACTTCATTTTCCAAGGCCCGCGTCATCCAGAGCGCGGAGGGACAGGTTTCTCCCAACCAGTTACAGGGAAAGGCAATCATCTGGGCTCCCTTCAAAGCCAGTACCCGAGCTACCTCCGGAAACTCTAAATCAAGACAAATCGCGATGCCTAAGCGGCCGTATTCGGTATCCCAGACCGGCAATCCTAGATCCCCCACTGCCGCCCATTTTGGATCGGAAACAAAAAGATGGGTTTTACGGTAGCTCCCCACCAGGCCTTCTGGTCCCAATAAAGCGGCGGCATTGTAATAAATACCCGACTGCGGATCTACTTCAGCCAGACCAATTACTACATAACAACCGTATTTACGAGTCAAAGTTAAAAAACGATCTGTAGTGGGCCCCGGGATAGTTTCTACGTAAGGAGACAATTCCTCACGACTAGACCAGCCGTAGCCGGTAGTGGCCATTTCTGGTAAAACAATAATCCGCGCCCCGGCGGCTGCGGCCTGTTCGGTAAGAAAGCACAGTTCCTCTTCATTTACCTGGCCGGCATACATGGCCGGCTCATACTGAATTGCCGCGGCTATTACCTTTTCCATGTGGCACACCTACCTCCCTGGATAATTTTTAACACAATACTTTCTGCGCTCTAGTATCCGTTTACCGTCCTTCCTTTATGTATTAATCCGTACCAATTTAACGTAAATCTATGCTCATTATAACATAATAACTTAACAAGTGTGTATCAGCCAAGCCAACCAAGGG
>JAAYQE010000267.1 GCA_012519455.1 Syntrophomonadaceae bacterium | reverse complement strand
GTAGAAGTAATCCGCTCCTGCAAGTTACCCATGTCGGTAGCTAGGGTAGGTTGATAACCCACCGCCGAGGGCATACGGCCTAGAAGCGCCGACACTTCTGAACCCGCCTGACTGAAACGGAAGATGTTATCGATAAAAATCAGCACGTCTTGACCTTCTGCATCCCGGAAGTACTCAGCTACGGTTAGTCCGGTTAAGCCTACCCGCATACGTGCACCGGGCGGTTCATTCATTTGTCCGTAAATCAGAGAGCATTTCTCGAGAACGCCGGATTCCTTCATCTCATTCCAAAGGTCATTACCTTCACGGGTTCTTTCACCCACACCGGCAAAGACGGAGAAACCACCGTGTTCGTAAGCAATGTTACGAATTAGCTCCATGATAATAACGGTCTTGCCCACACCAGCTCCACCAAAGAGACCCGTTTTTCCTCCCTTAGAGTAAGGACAAATCAAATCAATACACTTAATCCCAGTTTCCAGCATTTCTTTTTGCGTACTTTGATCGGTAAGGGGCGGCGGTAGCCGATGAATCGGCGAAGTCGTTTCCGTATCCACCGGTCCCAATTCATCCACCGGTTCACCCAGCACGTTCAGAATACGGCCTAGGGTCGCTTGTCCTACCGGCACAGCAATAGGCAACCCCGTATCAAAGGCTGCCATGCCGCGCATCAAACCGTCGGTGGAAGAAAGAGCAACACAACGCACAGTGTTGTTCCCCAGATGCTGCATGGCTTCCATGGTCAAATCAATCTTAATTTCTTCATGCCCAACGCCCGCTTTTTGATCTTCGCTTCGAATCTTGATCGCATTCAACAGGTCTGGCAATTGACCCGCAGGGAATTCCACGTCCACAACGGGGCCAATAACCTGAACCACTGTCCCGTAATTCAAACTCATTTTTCCCAATTCCCCCTTTTACCTCTTCAGGGCTTCTGCACCGCCTACGATCTCCAGCAGTTCCTTGGTAATGGCTGCCTGACGCGCTTTATTCATGGTCAGAGTGAGGTTGCCAATCATCTCTTTCGCATTTTCCGTAGCTGCACCCATGGCCGTCATCCGCGCGCCTTGTTCGCTGGCCTTACCTTCCAACATGGCCCGATAAACCTGGGCTTCGATAAACTTGGGAAGGACGGCATCCATTAACATGTCTACGTCATTAGGTTCATAGATGTAGTCAGTCCGCAGAAGAAACTTTTCGCCTTCCGGCTTTTCGTTTTCCCCAACATCGAAAGGTAATAGCTTTCGTGCCCTTGGTATCTGCTGCAGAGTCGTAACGAATTCAGCGTACACGATGCGTACTTCGTCAACTGCTTCTTCGGCAAATAGGTTAACAACAAACTGAGCAATTTCACGGGCTTGTACAAAATCAGGATTATCCCCTAAATTAATATACTCACCCAGTACATTGTAGCCGCGCTTTCTAAAGAAATCACGCGCTTTACGCCCAACGGTCACCAAGGCTACTTCTGCCCCCTCCGGAATATCCCGGGTGCTTTGAACGGCCCGGCGCAAAATATTAGTATTATATGCACCACACAATCCACGATCAGCGCTCATGACGAGAAAACATACCGTTTTTACTGGCCGTGAAAGCGTCAGGGGGTGTTCTGGTATTCCTTCCGCCTTAATCAAATGCTGAACGACATCGCCTATCTTGTCAGCGTATGGACGGGCTAATACCGCCTTTTCTTGCGCTCGACGCAACTTAGCTGCCGCCACCATTTCCATGGCTCCGGTGATCTGTTGGGTATTCTTCACACTACGAATCCGTCGCCGAATATCCCTTACTCCTGCCAATATGTTTC
>JAAYQE010000011.1 GCA_012519455.1 Syntrophomonadaceae bacterium | reverse complement strand
CCGGGAGATGCTTAGTACTGGAGAATACAGTATTCTTGTATCCTGGTATTCTCCGGTCCGTCCGGGGGAAAATGTCCACTTTTCCTGCTATCCCGGAAAAGTGTTTTTGGCTTCGAAAGCGTACGACCACGGACCCTTCGCCTCCTTAGAAGAGGCAGAAGAATTCATTTTCAATACTGAAAAAGCCGATTTAGACAGTTGTTATGAATATGGGGGCGAAACATCCTTTTGGCGCATAAGTCCGGATGGCGAAGAGTGTTCGCCGCCTGATTTTTCGATGTATGGCTATCGGACGGTCGAAGGGCCATCCGATTATTGGTGGATTGAACCTATAAAACAAAAAAACAGGAGGTAATAAGAACAGGGGGCTTTGCCCTACTACCTGTGCCCGGTGGCATAGGCAGAAGGGCAAGGCCCAACAAAGAAAAGGAGGATAACTGTATGAGTATTTTCGAGAAGTCTAAAGTAAAGTCAGAAAATATTATGATACGTGTAACTCCAAATCAAAAAGCTGTTATTAAGGATCGTGCTAATAATAAGGGGATGACGGTATCGGAGTATCTGCTGTCACTCTGTGGCCAGGACATTGCCGGTCCAGCCGCAAGGCCCTTTGCCGGTACCGGACCGAAGGGAGGATAAGGAGGCAAAGGCCCGAAGGGTTTAGCCTTGCGGCGTTTACCGAAAAAAACCCTGAGAAGGGGCAGCAAGCACAAAAAGTGATTGCTGCCTTGGGTACAAGGGGGATTCAAGGGGGGTTATATTACTTGACTAAGTATCAAAAAGCGGTCGAGTCTTCTATATACTTAACTTGATTTATGCGATTAATAATGAGAATTTTTTTGGGGGAGGTTTTTAATTTGTGAGATTAAAGAGTGGTGGCTATTCTGTAAAGTCAAAAGTGATTATTTCAGGTAGTGTTATTGAGGTGTATGAGTATGAAAATTCGGTTTATAAGGGTTATAAAAGCAATGGTGGACGTGATAAAGTAGCTGATGATGAAAGTAAAGAGAAAAACCGGAAGGATACTTTGCGAAGAGCAAGGCAAAATTTAAGGCGTACTGTAAATGCGAATGTATGGGCTTATGGTGAGCGCTGTCTACCAAAGTTTTTAACGTTAACGTTTGGTGATAATGTAACAGATTTAGATGTGGCGCATTATGAGTTTTTGAAGTTCATTAAACGGTTGAATTATTTGGTATTTGGTACGAAGGTTGCTAATTTGCGATATACGGCTGTACCTGAGTTTCAAAAGCGTGGTGCGGTGCATTATCATGTTGTGCTTTATAATTTGCCTTTTGTTGAGAGTAAAGTTATTGAAGAGGTTTGGGGTAATGGGTTTATAAAGATAAATAAGATTGATGATGTTGATAATGTCGGTGCTTATGTTTGCAAGTATATGGTAAAAGAATTGGATGATAGGTTGAGAGGTCGGAAGTGCTATTTTAATTCGAGGGGATTGTTTAAGCCGATTGTGATAGAAGATGAAAAAAAGGTAGAGAATATAAAGAATTCCCTACCAGGAGAAAAAAGAACGGTTTTTACAGTTTACGAAAACGATTATACAGGGATAACCATATATAAACAGTATAACCTAAATAAATCGAATTAAAGAAGTAAATAAATATATTATATAAATTAAAAAACCGTTAGTAAAAATTTTTTTCAAAAAAAAGAGGATATATATTTCATGTGTCGAAGTAATTAATTAAAGGGGGTGAAAAAGTGAAACACATAGTTTCTTATTCGGGCGGAAAAGACTCCACTCTCATGCTTCTTCTAATGATTGAGAAGGACATGCCGATAGACGATATTATTTTCGCTGATACCGGCATGGAGTTTCAAGAGTTGTACGACTATATCGAGCGGATTGAGAATTACATAGGACGCAAGGTAACACGTATTAAAGATGACAAGAGTTGGGATGACTTGTTTTTTGCAGTTAAAAAGAAGGGTAACAACATTGGTGAAATATACGGCTTTCCGATGACAATGGCTTGCGCTATGTATGACCGCTTAAAGAGAAGACCAATTCAACGATACTATCGTTCTATAAACGGTGAATACACCGTATATATCGGTATTGCTCATAATGAGCCAAAAAGATATGCAAGGCTTAAACATAACGAAAAAGCACCGTTGTATGAGTGGGGAATTGATGAAAATTATGTGATTGAAGAATTAAAGCGTAGAGGACTCCATAATCCGCTTTACGATACGTTTGAAAGGCTGGGATGTTATACATGCCCAAACATGAATATGAAGGAACTGCGATTAATGCGTAAGAGATACCCTAAAGAGTATGAAAAATTACTTTGGTATGGTGAACAAGCCGAAAAATACGCAAAAAGAAGGAGGTTCGCAGAATTCAAGCCAGGTTGGACAGTTTCAGAACTGGAAGAACGGTTCAAAAAAGAAGAACAGGTGGAATTGCAATTTGATTGAAGGGGTGTGATATAATGATTCCAAAGAATTTTTCACAGTGCCCTGTGTGCGGAAAAAAACGAATAAGAGTAAATAGAAGCCAATATACATATGCATACATAAGATGCGACAGTTGCAAAAGTGAAGGATGGGAACATGAGTTTCCAAATATATTTGGGAAGAAGGAAGGAATTAAGGAGGTGAAAACATGAAGGTAGTTGTAACTGGGACTGTGATGGACGTTATCAAGAACGAAGGAAAAGAGACATACTCTCATTTGTTGTATCAAGCAGGGGAAAGGAATCTAGTTGAGGTAAGAACAAAGAATAATTCAGTTACGATTGGGGATGTAAACACATATAATGGACGTGTGTTTGCATTTCGGACTAGGGAAGGCGTGAGGGTGATGGTGATGGCGGACGATGAATGAATAAGTAGGTGATGTCATGGAGTCTGGGGATGTAACGCAATTATTCCAGGTTCTTGAAGATGTTCAAGTATTAATCGAATCGGTAATTTCAGGAGCATTTCTTTTAACTGGTGTATTAGTAGGTGTTCTAATGATGTTTATCTTTTTCTTCTTTCTTAAGGGGGCAGAGTAAATGGAATATTCTATAGTTGATTTCGTTCCCTTATTCAGAACTGGTCTAACTATTGGTATGCTTCTCGCCGTCAGTGCCGGGGTCGGCGGGATGATAATACACTACTCTGGTAAAATTTTTAAGGTTGTTGGAGGTGCTTAAATGAATCTTTTGGATCGTGTGAAATATGGTATTCCTGCTGGAATTACCGCTAGCTTGGTGGCCGTATCTCCTGCCTTAGCTGAAGGTACTGCTCAAGCCGATGTAGTGACAGCATTTACTTCTGCGGCTGATGATATTAAAGCTACTGTTCTCGCTGTTGCAGGTGTAGCAATTGCCATACTAGTGGTTATGTATGCGTTTAGATGGGGTAAGAAGATTTTCAATAGGGTAGCATCTTAAAGGGAATAAAGGGCCAGTAATTACCGGCGATTACTGGCCCTTTTTTTATTAAGGAGGATTGTTATGAATGTGGGAAAGCGTACTAAATCTATACTTTCTGTATTACTTATTTGCGGATTATTGGTGGT
>JAAYQE010000073.1 GCA_012519455.1 Syntrophomonadaceae bacterium | reverse complement strand
CCGAAAAGATAGCTTTAAAGTACGCAGAAGTAAACGCCGCAGCCCAGGGACTAGGCTGTACCATATATGCTCCCTTTATGACCATGTCTTTTCTAACCCAGCCCTCTATTCCAGCCCTAAAAATTACCGAGCAGGGTCTAGTAGAGGTTAATCAAAATAAAGTGGTTGATTTATGGGAGTAAACCTTATTTTAGTTTAAAGAGATCAATACCATGGGAACTAGGACTTTTGCCTCGAGCAGATTTGTTGTACAATTAGATTATAAGTTTTATTCTATTTTAACCATAATCTGGGAAAAGGGAATGATGTAAATTTGATGCGTTGTAGTATATTTGCTGGAGGTTTATCATGTCAGATAAAAAGAAGAGTCAAAGTTTATTTAGTGGTTTAGAGGAATTCGGCCTGGAAAAGTTAGACCGTATATCTCTTTACGAAAAAGAACAAACGAAACCTGAGGCCAGTACTCAGAAGAAAAAGGAAAAGTCGGAAGAAGATTTTCTTTTTGATAAAAAAGTGGATTGCCCGGTATGTAATTCTGAAGTGATGACGAGAATGGTTAAACGATCTTTATTACGTATTGTATCCCGGGATAGTGATTCCATGCCGATTTATGAAGGGATAAACCCCTTGTTTTACGATGTTTGGTTATGCAATCAATGCGGTTATGCCGCGTCGGAAAAGCAGTTTCGTCAAAAATTACTCAAGGAACAGGTAATCGAGATTCAGCAACGGATAACCGCTAAATGGCGACCGAAAAATTATCCGTCCTTATACCATGCAGATATTGCGTTGGAAAGGTTTAAATTAGCTTTGTACAATGCGGTGGTACGGAAAGCCCGTGATAGTGAAGTGGCTATGCTCTGCTTGAAAATGGCGTGGGTTTATCGTAGTAAAGAGGATACCGAAAATGAACTGCAGTGTCTAAAGCAGGCTTTAGTTGGTTTTGAAAAAGCTTTTTCCCAGGAGCGATTTCCTATTGTCGGGATGGACGAATGTGGCTTAATGTATTTGATCGGCGAATTATATCGAAGGACGGGCGATTTTACGACGGCCTTGCGGTGGTTTGGCCGGGTGATTATTAATCCTCAAGCTAAACCTAGCATTAAAGATAAAGCACGAGATCAAAAGTATATGATTACCGAAATTATGGAAGAGAAGGAGAAAACGGAAGCAACCATAGAAACTAACGCCGAAGGGGAAAGTCGAGCTAACCAGAACAAAAAAGGGTTAGGCCGGTTTTTTTCGATCGGCCTCACTAACTGATCCGTGTAAGGATATAAAAAAGATGGATAAGGAGATGATAGGGTTTGCAGGTACTTGATTCGCATGCGCATTCTGGGCATACGCTTTCTTTTAAGATCCTGGAAGCACTCTGGCGCGACGCTGGAATTACCGGAGGAGCCCTGATTCCTCCGGTTGAAGAGATTTATGATCGCTACGACTGGGGCTTTATCGACAGTCCTTTTTATCAAGATTCCCGGGTAAAAGTACACGCATATTTAAAATCGTTGCGTTCCGATCAAATTTTTACTTACTGGTTTGTGTGGAATGATTTTGCTTTACCGGAAGCTGGTTTTTCCGGGGTTAAGTGGCACCGGCATTCTAATGAACCAAAATACAAATATGATTCGGAAGCCTGTTACCAGTTTATCGAACAGATTTGTGCCCAACGCTTGCCGGTGATGATCGAAGATGAGTTTCACTACACCCAGGAATTATTAAAGCGGATTAATGGGCGCACCGCGGTGATTATTCCGCATTTTGGGGGGCTAAATGGAGGGTATGAACGCCTTAAACGAGCTGGGGTATTTGATAATCCCCAGGTCTATGTGGATACGGCTCTGGCTAGCCCTTACGAGTTAATGGATTTTGCGCGAGATTATGGCGTCGATCGAATTTTGTTTGGAAGTGATTATCCGTTTGGCGATCCGGGTAGTGAGCGGTATAAAGTAGAGCAAGTATTTACTACTGGAGAAGAGCTAGAGAAGGTTTTAGCCTTAAATCTTTTAAAACTTATGGAACGTTCGGGAAAAAAAGAAGCATAAAGTAAACTTCGAAAATCAAGATTAAAAACGGAATTATCTAGACCATAGGCCTCGGGGATACGATCAAAACCCGAGGTTTATCTTTTACGAAAAGGAAATAAAAAAATTTTTTGCATTTTTTAACCGGATAAGCAGGAATTTGCGATATTAATCACGAATAACTTAATTATGAATAAATACTGGGTACAGTATACAGAAAAGGAATATAGTAATATTACCGGTGCCTAAGTGAAACTTAGCGGAAAGGGGTGGGAATAATGTCGCGTACCTCAGCTACTTTCGGCTTACTAGGAACTCTTTTATTGGCGTTGTTTTTCCTGACCCAAGTAAAATACTAGATTAGTACGGCTTTATTAATTTATAAATCTATTTTATTCCGTTTAAGCGGCCTAGCCGTGCGTTTGTTGCATAGAAACGCACAAGGTTAGGTCTTATCTTTTTTAGGCATGAAAGATATGGTAGTATATAACGTGGTGTGCAATGGCCCTAAAATAATGTTAATTGGTGAATCAAATGCCCTTTATCAATTTTGCTTCAGTTAACCCTTTAACCGATCTAACCGAACTAAATTTGAACTGGAAGGAAGCAGATCTGCCTGAACGGGAACGGACCAAACATGTGCATCGGTTGCATCCTTATTTAGGAAAGTTTATTCCGCAACTAGCGGAAGTTTTTCTTCGGAAATATGCCCGGGAACAGGTGGTTGATCCTTTTTGTGGGTCGGGTACTGCGCTGGTGGAGGCTTCTATCCTAGGCATAGACAGTTTTGGTGCGGATATTTCTGAATTTAACGTTCTATTAAGTCGGGTTAAAACCAAGGATTACCGGTTAGGTAATCTGGAGGTTGCTTTGTGGGAGGCTTATCAAGCAACGGAGGCCCGGTTAAAGGCTTCATCGCTGGACGCAGAGGAAGCGACCTCTGAATATTTGGCGCGTTGGTATACGGATAAAGCCCGGCGAGAGTTACTGGCTTATCGAGAACAAATTAACCGCTTTAGTTTTTCAGAAGTTATGCAGATCATTTTAGCCCGGGCGGCACGGTCGGCACGTCGGGTGGCCCATTTTGATCTAGATTTTCCGACCGAACCAGTAACGGAGCCCTATTACTGCCGTAAGCATAAAAAGATTTGTTATCCTACAGAACAGGCCTTGCCTTTTTTGAAGCGATATACCGGGGATACAATTAGACGGATTCAGACTTATGTTCAATTACGAACGGAGGCTGAGGTGTCCGTGGTTTGTGGAGACTCCCGTCAGGTTGAATTTCCCTTTTGTGATCTGGTTTTAACTTCTCCTCCTTATGTAGGTTTAATTGATTATCACGAACAGCATCGTTATGCCTATGAGCTGCTAGGTTTAGCCGACCGGCGTCAGGCAGAAATTGGCCCGGCTTGTCAGGGGAAAAGCAAGGCAGCGCAAGCCGCTTATGTTGAAGGGATTACCGACGTATTGGATAATGTTAGTCGAAAAGTGGTAGCCGGAGGAACGATCGTAGTCGTTGTACATGATCGCTATCAACTCTATCCGGGTATTGGTAAAAAATTGGGGTTATCCCCGGAGGTGATACTCCGCCGGCAGGTTAATCGTCGAACGGGACGCCGGGCTACGAATTTCTATGAAAACATTTATATTTGGAAAAAGTTAACCTAAAAATATTAACCCTCGGTAAGTTGTACGTAGTTTATGGTTTCACGCTTTACCTAGGATTTGAATATGATGTTACAGGATTAGCGATAAGACAAGACTACTCTCGGTATAAAGGAGGTAAGCGTGATGAATAAAGGGGAGGCTACGGTTGATTTCTTTGGTGGCTCAAGTAATTGGATTTGGATTTTAATTATTGTGCTTTTTCTGTTGTTTTTCTTTAAAAACTGGGGCCAGGATAAGTTGGAAAATTAGAGAAAGCGGTAAAAAGCCCCCCTCTTTTATTATTATACAGAGGGGGGTTCATTTTATTATTGTTTGTAATATGTAACTTAATCTTTTTTCTATATTATTATTGATTACCTGGATCTAGATTACCGTTCTAGGGTGTTAATAGAAATTCCTCGGGTATGTTGGGTATGCGCCCATTCAGTCTGATTACGGTGCTTAAATAAACCGACAACCGTAACGGGGAACCAGGTTAAACCGTAGATGGGATAGGTAATGTAGTAATAGTATGCTTTCTTGGGTGCTTTTTCTAAATAAAGACCGATCATCGGATAGGTGTAACCTAAGACCGCAAAGGTAATCCAGAACCACCCCGGCAGCAAATCGATTAAAGGGGTAGCAAAAATAGGGAACGGAAAAAAGGACGCTAAAAAAGTAATGAGAAAATTTAGCAACATGGTCATAATTAAGATCGGTTGAAACAGGTAAATAGCTCCGTCCACCGGGTACCACCGACGTTCTTTAATTCCTTTTTTGATTAAAGGGATCATATAACGAAAAGCTACATCCCAGTGACCTTGTAACCAGCGGGAGCGTTGTCTCCAGGTCTGCGAAAAATGAACTGGTTTTTCATCATATACTTTACAGTCGTGACACCAGGCGGTCTTAGTGCCGTTAAGTAGTAGTTTCATGGTAAACTCTAGGTCCTCAGTGAGGCAATGGGCTCCCCAGCCGTACTCTTTAAGCAGTTGGTAATCCAGGCAAAGACCGGTACCCCCCAGGGCGTTGGAAAGACCAAGATTATAGCGAGCTAACTGCCACATCCGATTCATTGACCAGTAAGCTGTAGCGTAACAAGCCGTTACCCAGGAATCACCAGGATTCTTGGTGTCCAGGTACCCCTGAATAGATTTGAAACCTTGTTTTAATTTGGCGCCCATTTCCAAAAGGAAGTTTGACGACACAACATTATCCGCATCAAAAAGACATACGGCATCGTATTCTTTATCCATTTTAAAAAGCTCGTTAAACATCCATTCCAGTGCAAATCCCTTACCTCTTTTTGGGGAAAACCGTTCAAATACGTTTACCCCTTCTTGGCGTGCGATTTCGGCCGTAGTATCCGTGCAATTATCGGCAATAATGTAAATATCGTACATATCTTTAGGATAGTTAATCATTTTTAAACTTTCGATATGGTACCGGATTACGGCTTCCTCATTATGCGCGGCGGTAATTAAAGCAAATTTTTTCGTAGGTGTAAGATCCTTTTCCTCCTCTATTTTTTGCCAGCCAAAAATAGACACAAAATAATAATACATTAAAACTACCAGCACTACTGCCTGCGACAGGGTAACCAGCGCGGTTAAAATGTAGAACAGTAAATCGCCCAATCCCTATTACCCCTTTCTAAAAAAATTTGTATACCCCAGGCGGTTATTTCTCGCCTGTTTTACCATAATTTTTAATAGATTCAGCTTTAAAAAATTAAAGTCGAAATTGAGGATAGTATGGTACAAAAGTCGACTTAGGATACTTAAAGGTAAGCCAAGCTTTCGAATACGGCTCGTCAACCTGATTGGGACTATTTAACAATATACTTAAACATTATAACACATGGCGATTTTTAATACTACCGGTAAGAGGAAAATCCACCAGAAGAAAAGAAACCCTAAAAGAAGGAATAAATTACCGCACGTAGAATAAAATCTATATTATATTACCATATTATTTTACAAAATTTTAACACGATATAGAGAAAGGGGTGTACATAATGGGGGCCGAAGAATTCCAATTAGTGGTTTTTACCCTAAAAGCTGATAATAGTTTGTGTGAATATGGAACGCCGATTACTCAGGTTAAGGAGATAATTCGTTTTACGACTCCTACCCGTTTACCTAAAGCTCCGGCTTTTTTAGAAGGAGTCATTAATTTACGCGGTAAAGTAATTTCGGTTATTGACCTAAAGAAACGGTTTGATATGGAAATTAATGAGTATACCGATGAAGCTCGGATTATCGTCGTAGAGATTGATGGACAGACGGTAGGGATTATCGTCGATGAGGTAACTGAAGTTTTGCGTTTGGGCCTGAACGATGTTGAACCCCCGCCTTCAATCATGGGCGGTATTACGGCTAAGTATTTGCAGGGAGTAGGCAAACTGGGCGAAAGGCTTTTGGTTTTGCTTGATCTAAATAAAATTTTAAGTGAAAGTGAAACCCAGGCTTTACAGAATATAGAGATAAAAAATTAGCAATTGGTTAAAATATATGGTAAAAAATAACCCGACCTGTCTTCAGAGAGAGGGAGGGTTTTTCTGTTTTTTGGAGAAATTAATGTAGAAGCAGAACCATCTAAGAAGATACCTTGAGCCGATTAAGGAGTTTGCATAATGGTTAAGGGAATTGGCATTGATATTATTGAAATTCATAGGATAGAAAAAGCCCTGGCCCGGAATTCACGTTTTCAAACGCGTCTTTTTACCCCAGGAGAAATTCAGGATTGTGAGCATAAACCAAATTTGGCCGCTTCTCTGGCCGCCCGCTTTGCAGCTAAAGAGGCTACTTTTAAAGCCTTGGGAGCGGGCTGGGAATTGGGCTGGGTTTCAGTGGAAGTGGTTGCTGACCCTAGGGGACCCAAAATCCGTCTGGAGGGAAGGGCGGCTGAGAAGGCAGCGGAATTAGGGGTACAGGTTATCAAAATTAGCCTGACGCATAGTAGGGAATATGCGGCCGCTGTAGCGGTAGCTTTGGGAGCGCCTTCCGGCCAGTTGGAGGTGAAGGCATGAAACTGGTTACCGCAGAAGAGATGCAGATGATTGATAATTTAGCGACTACGGAATATAAAATACCGAGTTTGCTTTTAATGGAAAACGCCGGCCTACAAGTAGCCCGAGTGGTGCAAGATATACTTCCGAAAACCGGAAGCAACTGTAGGATATTAATTCTTGCCGGGAAAGGTAATAATGGGGGCGATGGTTTGGTGGCCGCGCGGCATCTGCTCAATGCCGGGTTGGAGGTAAAGGTGGTACTGTTAGCCCGTTCGAGGGAAGTACAGGGAGATGCCGGAATTAATCTGGAAATTCTTCGGCGGCTGGGGGTAGCTATCTTACCTTTAAGGGAGGAAAAAGATTTAAATGCAGTACGCGTAGCCCTGCTATCCACAGATTTGATTGTTGATGCTATCTACGGTACAGGGTTTCGAGGTAAAGTACCATCATTGGTTGGAAAGCTTATTCGCCTAGTGAATAGTCAGGCGCGACCGGTGATAGCCGTAGATATTCCCTCCGGAGTAGAAGCCAGTACCGGAATGGTTGCGAGTGAGGCAATGCGGGCCGATTATACGGTAACTTTTGCTTTGCCCAAAGTAGGAACGGTTTTGGAACCGGGGCATAGTTTGGCCGGGGAGTTGAAAGTAGTGGATATCTCTATCCCACGGGCATTGCTTGAAGCCCAAAGACTGACGCGTATGGTTTTGGATCGGCAATGGTGTCGGTCGCAAATGGTAAAAAGGCCGTCGGAGAGTCACAAAGGTGATTATGGACACGTTTTAGTTTTAGGTGGTTCAGTAGGGCTAACCGGAGCCGTTTGCCTAACCGGGGAAGCGGCTTTACGTACTGGAGCCGGACTGGTCACGGTGGGGGTACCAGCTTCTTTGCATATGATTATGGAAACCAAGCTAACGGAAGTCATGAGCCGGCCTTTACCGGAGACAGCCAACCAAACTTTGGCTCCGGAGGGCTTGTTAACCCTAGAAGATTTATTTTCTCGAGTAACGGTGGTCGCGGTAGGTCCAGGGATGTCCCGATACCCAGAGGCCCGGGAATTTATCCGTGAACTATTGAAAATGGTTTCCGTGCCCATAGTAATTGATGCGGATGGCCTAAACGCCTTAGCTGAAGATCCAACTATCCTGCAAGGGGCCCAGGGCTCGGTAGTTTTAACGCCCCACCCCGGAGAAATGGCACGTTTACTCGGCATATCGGTAGAGGAAGTACAGGCCGATCGGCTAGCCGTAGCCCATAAAGCAGCTACGCAGTTGAAAGCAGTAGTGGTCTTGAAGGGGGCCCAAAGCGTGGTGGCTACGCCAGAAGGACAATTATTAATCAATCCCACCGGTAATCCCGGGATGGCTACCGGAGGCACGGGTGATGTTTTAACCGGGATTATTGCCGGTTTGATCGCTCAGGGGCTAGCACCAGCAAACGCCTCGGCCTTAGGCGTCTATATACATGGCGCGGCCGGGGATCTTGCGCGGAGGGAAAAAGGGATGCGCGGTTTGATTGCTGGGGATCTGCTTCAGTTTTTACCCGTAGTGTTAAGAGATGTGGAAGAAGACGTTCAAGCAAATCCTAGTACAACCGTATGGAAATTATATAGTACGGTAAAATAAACTATTAGTATAAGCTAGATTTGGCGGGAGATCACTTTAGGGAGGTAAAGAATTGCTGGCTAGAGATATTATGACCCGTGATGTAATCACCGTTTCCCCGGAGATGACCGTACCGGAGGTGGCCCAGGTACTGCTTGATCATTCGATCAGCGGCGTTCCGGTCGTATCCCCGGATGGGAATCTGTTGGGTATTGTAACCGAAGGACATCTAATTGCCCGCACCGCACGGGTTAAGACCCCTCCGATTTTATCCCTCTTAGGTGGATTGATTTATCTGGAAAATCCGGCCCGGTTTGAAGAAGAATTACGTAAGGTAACGGCGGTTAAAGTTAAGGATTTAATGACCCAAGAGGTTATTTCAGTTAATGAAGACACCCCAATTAGTGATATTTCTACCTTAATGATCGAAAAAAATATTAATCGGGTTCCGGTATTGAGGCACCGTAAACTGGTAGGGATTATTACGCGAGCAGATATCGTTCGTTCTCTACTGGAGAGGTGAGGTTGATGCGTAGAGTTGCTTGGACCGAGATTAATCTAGAAGCGATAGCCCATAACGTACGTGAACTACGCCGTATAACTCGGCCTGAAGCGCGATTTATGGCGGTAGTTAAAGCTAACGGTTATGGTCATGGGGCTCTAGAAGTTAGTCGGATTGCGCTGGAAAATGGCGCTGAATGGTTGGGAGTTGCGGTTTTAGAAGAGGCCGAAACTTTAAGGCGATGTGGAGTGACCGCACCGATTCTTATTTTAGGTTATATACCAGAAGAGCAAGCTGAAGCGGTAGTAGCAGCTGATATTCGACAAACGGTTTTTAATTACTCTTTAGCTCAGGCTCTATCTCGAGCGGCGCAAAAAGTAGGGCGTCCGGCACGTATTCATTTGAAAATTGATACCGGAATGGGACGTATAGGTTTCTTGGTTCGGGAGGAATCTATAAAAGAGATCCGGCGTATTTATAATTTGCCGGGTATCGAAATTGAAGGTATCTTTTCTCATTTAGCTACCGCTGATGCTCGGGATACGACCTATACCCACCAGCAAATAGCCTTGTTTCAGGAGATGATAGAACGTTTACAGGCCGAGGGTCTAAAAATTCCGATTCACCATCTGGCGAACAGTGCCGGTATTATTGACCACCCGGCAAGCCATCTGGACCTGGTACGTGCGGGAATCTCCATATATGGTCTTTATCCTTCTGAGGAAGTAAGTCGGGAAAAAATTCAGTTACGCCCGGCTATGTCCCTTAAGGCCCAGATTACCCAGGTTAAAGAGGTTCCGGTCGGTACTTCTATTAGCTATGGACGAACGTATCGGACCTTACAATGGACCCGGATCGCTAGTTTACCTCTGGGTTATGCGGATGGATACCCTCGAGTGTTATCGAATCGTGGCGAGGTGCTGATAAGAGGGAAGCGGGCACCGATTGTGGGAACGATTTGCATGGATCAATTTATGGTAGATGTGGGGCATATTCCAGGGGTGCAGGTGGGGGATGAAGTAGTTATCATGGGGACTCAAGGCAGCCAGACCATTACCGCGGAAGAGATCGCCACTCATTCGGGAACGATAAATTATGAAATAGTAACCCGTATAGGTCTCCGATTACCTAAAATTTATACTTAAATGATTCCATTCTTTCCCTGATACAATATTACCCTGGGAGGTGCCTTTCTTGTCAAGCTTAAAACGGATAATGGTAACTATCCCCGAGAATTTACTATTAGAAATTGATCGAATTGTCTTATCAGAAAAGGGTAATCGGAACGAATATATTCAAGAGGCGATGCGTTTATATCTAGCGGAACGGAAGAAGCGAATGCTTAGAGAACAGATGAAACGGGGATATCTGGAAATGGCGCAGATTAATTTACGCTTGGCTCTGGAAGGGGTTGCGGCGGAATCAGAATTAAATTGGACCCGGATAGAAAGCTAGCGGAGTGAGCAATATGACGGTTAAACGAGGCGAGATTTACTACGCTGAGTTGAGTCCGGTAATAGGTTCAGAACAGGGTGGGACTAGACCGGTTTTGGTAATACAAAATGATATTGGCAATCAGTACAGCCCGACTACGATTGTGGTAGCCATTACTTCTCAGATCAGTAAAGGGAAGCTGCCTACTCATGTGGAAATTAAGGCGGAGCGGAGCGGTCTGGAGCGAGATTCCGTAATTTTAGCTGAACAGATTCGCACTATTGATAAGCGCCGGTTGAAACATAAAGTAGCTTTGTTGGATGAAGAAAGTCTAGTGCAGGTGAACCACGCGTTGGAAATAAGCTTAGGTTTAGTAAGTATATAGCAGGGAGACAGGCTCTAGGGGCCTGTTTTTTCGTGAGGAGGGGGACCGTGAAACCGCGGATCGGAATTACCTGTGCCTTTAATCAAGAGGGCGGATGGTTTTTTCTGCGTCAAGGTTATGTGCAGGCCATCATAGCGGCTGGGGGGATTCCCTTATTATTACCTTGCTTGCCGCTAGCCAGGGACGAAAGCAACTATTTAGAAATAATTGATGGTCTGCTTCTATCCGGTGGTGGAGATTTGGATCCTTTATTTTTTGGCGAGGCCCCTCATCCGGGGTTGGGGGAAATTTCTCCAGAACGGGATTATTTTGAAATATCCTTGACGCGCAAGGCTTTACGCCTTGGACTTCCTATCCTGGGTATTTGTCGCGGCCTTCAGGTTTTAAATGTGGCCGCCGGGGGCAATATTTATCAGGATCTCGGGAGTCAGTATCCGGGAATGATTATGCACCAACAAAAAGCACCACGGGATTATCCGGTGCACACCATAGACCTAGCCCCGGGGAGTCGACTGGAAAGCATTCTATTACCGAAAGAAGAAGGAGCGTCGGGAAGTGGTTTGAATATTGAATTAGAAAATGAGGTAGATAGGCCGCTTCTGCGGGTAAATACCTTACATCATCAGGCGGTCAGGAACGTAGCTCCAGGTTTTGTAGTAAGTGCACGTGCGTCGGATGGAGTGATTGAGGCGATCGAAACTAGGGGGCCGCATTTAGTATTAGGGGTGCAGTGGCACCCGGAATATTTATGGGAAAAGGATCGCCGTTTTCTGGGTTTATTTCAGGCTTTGGTAAAGGCAGCACGACGAGTTTAAGGCACAGACACGACGAGTTTAGAGCATAGAAAGGAGTAAGTATGTTCAAGGCGGTAATTGGGGGTAAAGTATTAACCATGGCCGGAGTGGTTTACGATCCCGGCGTGGTTCTGTTTCGAGAGGGAATTATTTTAGCGGTGGGAAAAGAGGTAGAAATCCCGGCCGGTGCAGAAATATTCCACGCTGAAGGGTGCGTAGTGATGCCCGGTTTAATCGATGCGCATACCCATCTAGGGATAACCGAGGAAATTTATCGGGAAGAAGGAGATGATCTCAATGAATTGAGTGATCCGATTAATCCACATTTACGCGCGCTAGATGCAATTAACCCTGAGGATTTAGGCTTTACGGATGCCCTGCGGGG
>JAAYQE010000072.1 GCA_012519455.1 Syntrophomonadaceae bacterium | reverse complement strand
GAATACGCCCTCCTCCAGGCCGGTTAAAAAAACTACCGGGAATTCAAGACCCTTAGCGCCGTGTAAAGTCATTAAAACTACTGTGTCTTCTTCTTCTGAATAATTATCTAGATCACTGACCAACGCAATCCTGGCTAAAAAGCGATTCAAGCGAGCCAGAGTCCCTTCGGTTTCATCGATTAGGTCCCCTTCTTCCTCTTCCCCTTCCTCCTGGTCACCATGCGTATCAAATTCCTGCGTCACCGACAAAAATTCCTGCAGGTTTTCTATTCGCGAACGTGCTTCGGGTGTATTTTCCGCACGCAGTTCGCTTAGATAACCACTTCGTTCTAATACTTGTTTAACCAGGTAAGTTAATTCCTGGCTATCCTCTATTTGTCGCCAGCTTTCGATCATTTCGCTAAAAACTACAATAGGATGAGTGGTTTTACCCTGCTCCTTTAATTGCCCACTCATTAATTGTACTGCAGCAAAATAAGTAAGATCTTGCTCGGCAGCTAATTCAATTACTTTTTTCCAAGTAACGTCACCGATACCCCGACGGGGGACGTTTATAATCCGCTGTAAACTGATATTATCGGCCGGATTAACTAGCAAACGTAAATAGGCTAACAAGTCTTTGATCTCTTTACGTTGATAAAAACGCAGACCCCCAATAATTCGATAAGGTATCTGATAGCGTAGTAAATACTCTTCTAGAATCCGTGATTGAGCATGCGTGCGGTAAAATACGGCAAAATCCCGATACGGCCGCTGCTCCCGGCGCTGCAGAAACAAAATTCGTTCGGCTACAAAACGCGCCTCATCACGCTCATCTGCGCCCGTATATTCCACCAAGGACGACCCTTTGGTATTACTAGTCCATAAACGTTTTTCTTTACGACTTCGGTTATGATTTACTAAATGGTTAGCGGCCTCTAAAATATTTTGAGTGGAACGGTAGTTCTCTTCTAATTTAATTACCTGCGCCTCTGGATAATCCCGCTCAAAATCAAGAATATTGCTTAGATCTGCTCCCCGCCAACCGTAAATAGACTGATCCGGATCCCCAACTACACATAGATTGCGGTGTTTATCGGCCAGCAGTTTTACGAGCATATATTGCGAATGATTCGTATCCTGATACTCATCTACTAGAATATAGCGGAACTTATTCTGGTAATAATCCAGCAGTTCGGCATCCGTACGTAAAAGTAGCACGGTTTTCATAATTAAATCACTAAAATCTAGCGCGTTTAATTCTTTTAACTGTTTTTCATACCAAGTATAAATTTCAGCGGCCCTTTTTTCATTTAAACCGCGCGCGCGACGTGCATATAACGCTGGTTCAAGCAATTGATTCTTCGCCGCCTCAATTTGGGAAGCAATACTGCGCGGAGTAAATTTCTTCTCGTCCAAATTAAAGTAACGCAAGCCTTCTTTAATTAAACTCAATTGGTCCGCATCATCATAAATTACAAAATCGCGGGTATAACCTAGAGCCTCAATTTCCCGACGCAAAATCCGAGCACAGGCAGCGTGAAAAGTCGAGACCCAGGGACTACGAAAATCAGTTAATAAATCGGCCAGCCGGCTTTTCATTTCCTGTGCCGCTTTATTGGTAAAAGTTATGGCTAAGATATTTGCGGGATGAACCCCTTTGGCCTCAATTAAATAGGCAACCCGGTAAGTCAATACCCGAGTCTTCCCACTGCCCGCGCCGGCCAGTACCAGTAGCGGTCCCTCCGTATGCTGTACGGCTTGTTGTTGTTCAGAATTAAGCTCTTTTAATAAGTACACAATTTTTCCTCCTGGATATTATTCCAAATTATCCCTCGACCTCGAAATTCAAGCCTGTTTCCTATGTCTGGTTACTATTAATCTTTTGTTTCTTCTGCTTTGGTTTAACTTTTCTAACCTAATTTTACGGCAACGCGCTAAATAATCAAGAAAGCCCGCTCGGTTTTTTCCAAAACGGGCGTGTATAACCAACGCAAAGCAAACAAAAGCGCCTCACGTGGCTTAAGTTACACTGCAGTTATTCTACGCAGGGTCACCCTTATTGCTCTAAAATCTGTTCTAACATACGCAGCCAGCGATGCAAATAAACTGGTAAAATAAAATTCTTCCGTACATACTCTTTTCCATTAGCCCCCAAACGTTGGGCTAGATGGGCATCTTGTAATAATAAACGTAGATAATAACTTAATTCTGCCTCCGTTTCCGCACAAAAACCGGTTTCTCCGTGCTTAACCTGCAGCCGCAGACCGCCTACGGGCCTAGTTACCACCGGCTTTTCCTTCCACAAGGCCTCGGTAACCGTAAGCCCAAATCCTTCTCGTTGCGAATTTTGTACCACGGCGGCAGCCGTTCTCTGTAATACGTTGATGGCTAGATGACTAGAAGGCGGAAGACAATAGATTTTAATCGTCGGATCATCCTGAACTAAATCTCTTAATTCTTCTAAAACGATCAACCCCTCGGGATCGTCCGCTGCTCCTCCTCCCGCCAGTACTAAATAACATGGGTCCGTAGTCTTAATGTTTCTAAAAGCTCTCACTAATCCCATAGGATCCTTTAATCGATCAAAACGCGATACTTGTAAGATAAACGGTTGATCTTGTGGAAGATCTAATCGCTCAATGATCTCCCTTTGTTCTTCCAGGGTAATCTCTCGATTCTTTTCACTTAAAGGATCAATGCCAGGAGGAAAGAAAAACTGCTGCTGTTGTAAATTTTTGGCGTATTCTTCCAGATGGTAAATGGACGCATGACACTTTCGGGCAAAAGGACTAAGAAAATCCCATACTTCACGATCCACTAAAGTAGGATCAATATGACAATACCAGATCCATTGACCTGGATGTTGGTCTACCATCTCCGTTAATCCCAACGGTTGCTGATCATGGATAACTACGATATCTGCCTGTGGATCCACCAAATCTCGATTCCTTTGGTTTGCCTCCAGGTAGATTTCCGCCATTTCCCGGGTAAAATTTATGGGCTGACCATGAAAAGAATTATGAAAAGCCTTGGTAACTTGATAAAACTCGGGTTTACCGGTGATAACCTCCCATTGCACCTTTAAACCAACCGAACGCATTAACGGAACTAGTCTTTGTAGTAATTCCGCAACTCCTCCCCCTTCTGCGGCTGAATTTATATGTTGAATAGTTACGCCCTGTAGTTTACGGGCCATCCGATTAATATCCGCTAGAAGGGCTGAATCAAGGTAAGGATGGTAATCTTGCAGCGAAAAATCAGAAACTTGTCCCACTTTTCAGCACCTCACAATGTGTTTTAAATAAGTACCGGAGAAGTTTTTGTACCTTCTCCGGGCTTTCCAGTCTTAACGCCGCCCGAGTAGTCCGGTCCTCAGGGGCAATTAATACTCCGATTCCCTTACCCTGCAATACGGCAAACGCATCTTCATCGGTTCGATCATCCCCTAAAAATACCGGATAATAACCGGGACTTAATCCTAATAAATACTCAACGGCTTTGCCTTTATTTATCAGTCTAGAACGCACCTCTATTACTTTTTTACCGTGCAACAATTCCAGCGCATACGGTTTTAACCAAGGAAAACTTTTCGTCACAAAAGCAGTTAGTACCGGCCGGACTCGAGCCGGATCAGCCAAACGATAATGTAAAGCTAGGCCGGTAGTTTTAGTTTCAATAATAAATCCCGAGGCTTTGCCGACACACTGCTTAGCTATAAGTACTAGTTGTTCAAGGACCGGCTGTAATTTACCTAGATTTATTATATCATACCGACGCTCATCTGGACCTTCGATGGCCGCTCCATGCCCGCCAACCAAATATATAGATTCAACCGGTAATAAGCCCTTTAGGTCCAATAAATCCCTTCCACTGATGATGGCCAGCCTTATCCCCTCACAAAAAGCCAGCTTATTTAGTAAATCAAGAAGTTCGCCGGAAGGCCGGGCTAAATCTGGTTTAGCCTGAATAGGAACCAAGGTACCATCATAATCCAGCATCATCAATAACCGAGGCTTTTGCTTAATAATCGCGATTAATTTTTCTAGATCAGTAGAGATAGAATATTTACTCATTTCCTAATTCGCTACTCGAGCCTGCTTTTTTACCGAAGGGTGCATCACAAACTTAGACTGACTGTGTCGATAACTGGCTATCCAGTTTTCCTGTATCATTTTCCACCACCAAAAAATATCCTGCCCCTTTACGGTTTTGTACATTTGATTCATCCGGTGTCTCTTTTCTCCCTCGGTTAGTTTTAAGCCATTCACGATACTATCGGCTAACGCTTTAGGATAGTACGGATTGGCAATTATTGCCTGCTTCAACTGAAAAGCTACGCCGGCCAAAGGACTAAGCACCAAAATTGCGTCTTTTCCCGTATTAACTACTACATATTCTTTAGCTACTAAATTGAGTCCATCCCGCAACGGAGTTACCAACAACATGTCCGAGGCCAGATAGTGAGCGACCAGATTCTCTTTGTCTAAAGACTGAAAAAGATATTGAATCGGCGAATGGTAGTTATGGGTGAAACGACCATTAATCCGACCGACAGTTTCCTCCACACGCCTTCTTAACTGGCTGTAAGCCGGTACGCTCGTACGGCTGGGCGCTGCAATCTGTAGAAAGGTAAGTTTACCCCGGTATTCCGGGTAGTTTTCTAATAAATACTCTATAGCTTCTAAGCGCTCTATAATTCCTTTACTGTAATCTAACCGATCCACCCCGAGGATTAAATACTGCCCACCGATCTTATCTCGGATCTGCTGGGCCTGCGTTCTTAAATCCGGTCTTTGGGCTAAGCCTTCTAATTGTTTACAATCTAAGCCAATCGGTAGGGCCGCAACTTTAATCGTCCGATCCCGCCATTCAATTGTTTTGTTACGGTAATCTACTTTAGCCCCGGTGATTTCCTCTACGGACATTAAAAAATTTCGAGTATAACTTTCCGTATGAAAAGCAATTAAATCACAGCCTAATATGCCTTGAATAAGGTCACGAGCCCAGGGCAAGGTTTCAAAGATTTCAACCGGGGGAAAGGGAATATGCCAAAAGAGCGCGAGTGCGGCTAAAGGATTATGCTCCCGGACCAATCGCGGTACTAAAGCTAAATGATAATCCTGGACCCAAATCATATCCCGCGGTTTAGCTACTTTGGCAAGCACTCGAGCATATTTTTTATTTACTTTAATATAAGTACGCCAATCGTCTTCATTAAAAATGGTCTTTTCCAGAAAGCTATGGCACAAAGGCCATAAACAGTTATTAGAAAAGCCATCGTAATATTGCGTCACTTCTTTTCGGCTGAGCAAAACTTCTTGATTCACATACCGGGGGTTCTTTTCCGGTAACGGTAAGGATAATCCCATTGCCTTTGAGGCCGTACTGTATCGACCTCCCCAAGCTACCCAAATTCCACCTTGTTCCTTTAAAATTGGTTCTAATGCGGATACTAAACCACTTACTGATGGCGTAGCCTGTAATCCGCTAGAGGTTTTCTTGAAGGTGCAAGATCCTCTGTTAGAAACAACAATCAACCGGCCTTCATAACCGTCAAATAATGTTGTCATCCTATCCACAGTCTAAACACCTCCCCACATATTTCACTTTTTTCAATAAGAAGGTAAATACTAATGTTAATAATAACCTATTTTAGAGCAACATGCAACTGAGCGTCATTAGACAAGTTGTTGGTTGGGTGGCAAAACACTTTATTGGGGGAAAGTATTTTGTACAATCCGGAAGATATT
>JAAYQE010000071.1 GCA_012519455.1 Syntrophomonadaceae bacterium | reverse complement strand
CCTCATCTTCTGTTTTAAAGATGCTATATAGATGATCGAAATATCCCAAAAACGCACCGAGCGTACTGACGGTGCTATTGCTATAATTATGGCTCCTGACGGGGCCCTGAGATATAAACATGGAGAAAATAGCATTTATAATGAGAGAGGCTTATTAGTTTTGTAAACATTAACATTCTTCAATTTTACGGATAACCCTCATCGTTGCATTACCGACATAGCTATAGACTGTGGCCGATGTAATAAACTCAGCCGAACAGGCTTTTGGTATATCTTTTTGCTTGTGCGGTTGATAGCCAAAGGGATCAAGAACCGTTTTAACCATTCTACCAACAGCTTGCTTTGTAAAATCATCTGTTAAATCAAAGACGGGGTTTGAAATACTTTTGAAATAAGCTTCCACTTCTTTAACACAGGCAGATAGTGCAGGTTTTTGGGCGTCAGAAGCGTCGACCATTGCGATGATATTTTCATCTTTTGACAAAATATTATTAAAGATATGGATTGCTTCTGGGTTACCGTCATATTTTTTACAGTTTGGATTTTGGGCGATAAAGTCGCCAAAGGTCGCTTTCATAACAACACATCCTTTCAAGAATAATTTTTACATATTTAATTTAACATATGTAAAAACACCTGTCAATGGGCCAGCCCGGTGGAGTCGGGAGATAATCTTTCCCACCCCCGATGATTGCTGTGTTTATTTAGTAGAATCCAAAAATAAGCTGTCATTAATTGATGCCGGATCAGGAAGGAGAAGATGAGCGTATATATCTTTTTATTTCGGGTGGTGCCAGGCACCTTTTGGGGGGAACTGGATACCATTCAGATGAAAGGCCAAAACTATAACCGGGCTGCAGAAGATGTAGACCAGTCTAACTTCGAGGGGGAGAATACCAGGGAAAAATGATAGAGCATTTCAACCACACCAGGAATTGGCAGTCGCGGGGGCTGTCGTTGAATCATAATAAGTTTTTTATTTGCTAGTCATTTAGAAGGTTAAAGGTGACCAGTGATAATAGGTATTTAGATAAAGAAATCGTTTTTGTACCAGATTTGTACCGGGGATGATTAACTTTTGAGTTAATTCGTCCAGCTTCGTTGAATATTGAGGCTTTAGATGGAGATTATACTCTACCTGAAGATTGAACAAGGTAACTCCTACTTTATAAGTGAGGGTTTCTCAGAATTTTTGATAAGTTAAGGGTATAGTAGAGGGGGGTCTGTCGTGGCCAGTCCAACCAATAGACAGGGATTCAAAACAGTGGCGGAAACCCGTAAGGCCCGTCATGACTACCATTATAGAAGAAACCATTGAAGCCGGTATCGCTCTTAAAGGAACAGAGGTAAAATCCTTAAGAGCGGGTAAAGCTAATCTCCGAGACAGTTACGCCGAGGTACGGGTAGGAGAGGTATTTATAGTTAACCTCCACATTAGCCCTTATGATCAAGGGAATCGGTTTAACCATGAACCTCGGCGGCCTAGAAAACTTTTGTTACACCGGTTTGAGATTAACCGACTTTTGGGTAAGGTACAGCAGTAGGGAATGACCCTGATTCCTTTACGTATTTATTTTAAACGCGGCCTAGCGAAAATTGAATTATCCTTGGCTAAAGGGAAAAAGCTGCACGATAAACGGCAAGAAATTGCCGCTCGGGATGCCCAGCGGGAGATGCGGCGAGTGGAAAACTTTATAACTGCAAACGATAATTACGTAGTAGCTGCTTAGAGCAGCTACGTCCTGCCCGGGTTCGCCTGTGATTCGGGGCCAGGGCGTCATTTAGCAGGCTAGCCAGAGGCCAATTCTCGGAGGTCTTGCGGCGAAGTTCATCGAGATAGCTCCAGCGAAGCCCGTCTGTGGGCGGCGTATCAGTCTTCGGACTGGAGGAGGCTTTCGGCCAACGCGCCGAGAGGCCATAGTGGAGTGAGGTATAGTACGCAGACTGCACTCGGAGATGTTGCTGTGGTCAGTCTTTCGGACAGGGGTTCGACTCCCCTCACCTATCACCAGATAATCTACCATCTATTGATAAAATGAATTTTATCGGTGAGTAGTTTTTATAGTAACAAAGCTGTTCCCGCGTTTTAGCGGAGCGGCTTTTATTGTTTTCTGGCGGGCTATTTTGGCGTTATACTTTTGCTACATCAAGCGACTTTCTAGTACATAGAGAATAATTTAAAAACAGCAACAAAGCGGCATTAAGCCCCTTGTTTATAAGCGCCGCTATTTTTCTATCAAATAAATTCATTATACTTACCGACAGAGAAGCGGCTATTTTTATAACTCTTCTTTTTATGTTTTGCTTTTATTATGTCCTTTCTTAGGGGCATTTTTTATGGTTATCCTCTTAACAACAGCATATAACTTTATCATTGCCTACAACTTTGCAATTCCGGCTAATTCGAAAAAAGAAGAGTTAAATTTTTAGGGTTGGCCCACACATTGCCAACCCTAATTTGTGATAAAATAGCTTTAGAGAAACCCAAAGTAAGAGAAGCCGAGAGGGGTGGCCTTGATCGCGGAATCAGAGCAAGAGGTAAAGAAGCAGGACCCGCAACAGCATGACAAGGGGTACCGGCAGCTGGCCAACCATGAGTCGTTCGAGAAGCATCTGGTCGATTTCCGGTACATCCTTTTCGATGTCAACAGATACCAGAAGGAAGAACTACTGCAAATGGCTAACCTGATTTCCAGCATCCTGTTGCTTGACCAAAAGATAGACAGGGATGAACTGATCAACCGGTTGTGGCTACTGGCGGGAAGAAAAGAGAGAGATAGCCAGGGCAGCCCTGCGTGAAGGATTTGAGATCGAAGCCATAGCCAAAATAACCGGCCTTACTAAAGATGAAGTAGAAAAATTAAGGCAAGAACTAAACTGATTGCTGAGCCAGAATACGTGATTAACCGGGACCCGGTAGAGCATTTGTAACTCTACCGGGTTATTTATTTTCAGTGGCACCACAACATTGGTTTTGTACAGCACACACTACAATTATTTGGGTTTGATAAAATCATAAAAAGTAAATCATTCACACCCACGTAACCGTAAAATAAAACACACGTGTACACTATGCTTCACGTGTGTTTTATTTTACGGTTACGTCCGTCCAAAAGCCAACGGAATTCTCGGTAGCTAATATTTACAACATCGTTGTCAGCGGTTGGCCAATCAAAATTACCCCGTTCCAAACGCCGGTAAAATAGCCAAAATCCATTGTGCTGCCATTGCAATATTTTGATTTTGTCCCGTTTGCGGTTGCAAAAAACAAATAGGCACTG
>JAAYQE010000070.1 GCA_012519455.1 Syntrophomonadaceae bacterium | reverse complement strand
CTTGCAGTTAATTATTGACGGCACCGATCCGGAATTGACCCGGAACATGCTCGAAACCGAAATGTATGCCGTATCCGATCGCCATAAGGTTGGTATCGGGATGTTTGAGTCAGCCGGGGGTTACGCGCCTACAATGGGGATTATTGGTACGGTAATGGGGTTAGTCCACGTTTTGGGTAATTTATCGGACCCGGGTTCGCTGGGACCGGCCATTGCCCTCGCTTTTATTGCTACCTTATACGGGGTAGGATCCGCTAACTTGATCTGGCTGCCTATTGCTAGTAAACTTAAGAATAAAAGTGGCAAGGAAACGTTAATCCAAGAATTAATTATTGAAGGAATTTTATCGATCCAGGCCGGTGAAAATCCGACGATCATTAGGGAAAAACTACTTTCCTTCTTGGGTCCAGAATCGAGAGGAACCTTCATGCCAGAACGGGAATAGTTTAACATCGCCACAAAAGCGGTTGCGCTTCATGGTGCCTGGTTAGGAAGGGGAGGAAAAAGGGTTGGGAGGCCGAAAGTTCCGAAGGAAAAACGAAGAGGAAAAAGCTGATCCTGGGCGCTGGATGATTACCTATGCTGATTTAATTACGGTACTTTTGATTTTTTTTGTGGTAATGTACTCAATGAGCATGGTTGATGCTAAAAAATTTGAACAGGTAGCAGCTTCTTTGATGAGCGTATTAAGCGGTCGTTCTTCTGAACTTCTGGATTATCCTGGGCCGTCTGTGATTGAGGGTTTAGCCGAAGAACAGCAGCAAATGGAGCAGATCCGTGAACAACTGCAGAAGTATGTGGATGAGAATAACCTAGGGGCCAACATTCAACTATATCAACAAGAACGGGGCCTAGTCATTAGTCTTAGTGATACCGTGTTATTTGATAGTGGTCGGGCCGAGTTGACCCCGCAGGCGCAAGAGATTATGTTAAAAGTAAGTTTGAGCTTAAAGGGAATTCGGAATTACATTCGGGTTGAAGGCCATACCGATAATGTCCCGATTAATACCAGCCAGTTTTCTTCTAATTGGGAGTTATCCGTAATTCGGGCGACCAACGTAGTGCGTTTTCTTATCCGCGAGGCAGACCTTGATCCGGCTCGGCTTTCGCCTACCGGGTTTGGTGAGTATCGACCGATAGCTTCCAACGATAACGGAGAAGGGCGCGCCCGTAACCGCCGGGTAGATATTGTTATCCTAAAAAGTGAGCACTTAACCTCCGAGCCACATTAACTTGGGTTGGATCAACCGATACTAAACTAAAGAAAAGGAGTAAGAACAAGCATGCTTTCAGAGTGGCGGAGAGATTTCCTATATCTAGAGAAACGTCTCGCTGATTTGAGGGTTTCCCTTTGACGTAGATCAGCGACAACAACAGATAGCAGAACTGGAAAAAATGACGATGGTGCCTTCCTTCTGGGAAAAACGGGAGGAAGCGCAACGGATTCTGCAAAAAATAAATAGCTTAAAGCTTGGCGTGGAATTATTTGCCAGAATGCAGTCCCGTTGGGCTGAGCTATACGAACTTTGGGAATTGTGTCTAGATGAGGTTGATAAGTCTCTGGAACCAGATATTCGGCGCGGTTTGCGTCAACTGGAAAAAGAAATAGCCGGTGCCGAATTAGAGGCCCTTTTATCCGAGCCTTATGATCGAAAATATGCCATTGTCTCCTTACACGCCGGGGCCGGAGGAACGGATGCGCAGGATTGGGTGGAAATGCTTTTACGTATGTATACCCGGTGGGCCGAAGATCATGCTTTTTGCGTCGATATTTTAGATTTACAGCCGGGTGAGGAAGCCGGGCTAAAAAGCGTTACCTTTATGGTTAACGGAGAAAACGCTTATGGTTATCTACAATCGGAAAAAGGAGTGCACCGATTGGTGCGGGTGTCTCCCTTTGATGCTTCGGGCCGGCGGCACACCTCCTTTGCTGCCGTGGAAGTATTGCCGGAAGTCGAGGAGGTGGAGATTAGTCTTGATCCCAATGATATCCGTGTAGATACTTTTCGGTCCGGGGGGGCCGGAGGACAGCACGTTAACAAGACCGATTCAGCGGTACGGCTTACCCACCTACCGACCGGAATCGTGGTACAATGTCAGAACGAACGCTCACAGCAAATGAACCGAATTTTAGCCATGAAGATTTTACGGGCGCGGCTTTTTGAATTAGAACAGCGTCGTAAAGATGAGGAACTGGCGGAATTGCGCGGTGAACAACCGGAAATAGCCTGGGGTAGTCAAATTCGCTCCTATACGTTTAATCCCTTTAGCCTGGTGAAAGATCATCGTACTAACCAGGAAGTAGGGAATGTTCAGGGGGTTATGGACGGGAATTTAGATGAGTTTATTTTTGCTTATTTACAGCAACAAGCCCGCGAAAAAATTAAGTAACGGGGTAAATATGGATTTCATCCTTTAACCGAACAACCGGTAAATTAAAAGCCAGGGTGGGAAAGCCCCGGCTTTTCATGTTTTATCCGCTATTTAAAGGTGGTAAATTTCGGCGAAATGTGACAAAATAATGGTTGTAGCTGATCAAATTATTATCGCACCTGAGGAGTTGGTGATGGATTGGGGATGATCGACCAGTTAAATCCATAAGCACTCGTCAGTGGTTACGAGGTTTAATTGATTACCTGGGGCTTACCTTGGGGTCCCTAATCGTGGCCCTTGGTCTGGTAGCTTTTCAAGTACCTAATAAAATTGCTGCCGGTGGGGTAAGCGGGATTGCTGTAATTTTGTATCACCTTTTTCAATTACCGGTAGGCATGGTTATGTTGACCCTAAATATACCTTTGTTTTTACTCAGTTTAAAAGAACTGGGATGGGGATTTGGGGTCCGAACCCTATACGGTACGCTTACATTATCTTTGTTTGTTGACCTACTTACTCCGAGAATCTCCGTTGCTACGGAAGATCTGTTACTAGCCACGGTTTTTGGGGGTTTATTAGTAGGTTTGGGACTAGGGTTGTGTTTCCGGTTCAAAGGTTCTACCGGGGGAACAGACTTAGCGGCGCGGCTGATCAATAAGTATTTAAAAGTTAGTTTGGGTCAGGCCTTGCTGGGCATCGATTTTTTGGTAATTACCGCGGCTGGTCTTATTTTTAATGCGGAATTGGCCATGTATGCGCTGCTTTCGTTATTCGTCACCAGTAAGATGATTGATTTAGTCCAGGAAGGGGTAAGCCATGCTAAAGGGGCTTTTATTATTTCCCGTTTCCCGGAAGCGATTACCCAGGCTATCTTTCAGGAATTAGACCGTGGGGCTACGGGTTTAAAGGGAAGGGGAATGTTTACCGGTAGAGACCAGGAAGTAATCTTTTGTGTAGTTAGCCGTGCGGAAGAAACCCGGCTTAAAGACTTAATTTATCAGATCGATCCCAATGCCTTTGTCATCGTTACAGACGTACATGAGGTGTTGGGTGAAGGCTTTAAACGGAGGCGTTTATGGTAATGGAACATGATTTATCGTTAGATGATTTATCGCAGGGGTTGGCCCAAAAGGCGCAGCGAATACGTCAGCACATTGTTCGGATGATCGGGGAGGCCGGTTCCGGGCACCCGGGGGGTTCGCTATCCGCAGCGGATCTGGTAACCTCCCTTTTTTTTCAGGAACTACGGCTGGATCCGGCGCATCCAGATTGGCCAGCACGTGATCGTTTTATTCTTAGTAAAGGTCATGCGGCTCCAGTTTTATACGCGGCCCTAGCGGAACGGGGTTTTTTTCCGGTCGAAGAATTATTAACTTTGCGGAAAATCGGTGCGCGCTTACAAGGGCATCCAGATTGTCGCAAGGTTCCCGGGGTAGAGATGTCTACTGGCTCACTAGGGCAGGGCTTATCCGTGGCCAACGGGCTGGCTTTGGCCGGGCGTTTAGATCGGAGTAATTATCGGGTTTATGTATTGCTAGGCGATGGGGAATGTGAGGAAGGGCAGATTTGGGAGGCCGCCATGCTGGCCGCGCATTATGGGCTGGATAATTTAGTAGCGTTACTGGACTATAATGGTTTGCAGATTGACGGGCCGATCCAAGAAGTACTTTCCCCGGATCCCCTGGCGGACAGGTGGAGGGCCTTTGGTTGGGCGGTACAAGAGATTGACGGTCACGATTTTAAGCAGATCATACCGGCTTTGAACCAGGCGCGAGAAACTAAAGGTCAACCTAGCATTATCATCGCCCGTACCGTTAAAGGTAAAGGAGTATCGTTTATGGAGCATCAGGTAGGGTGGCACGGCACCGCCCCGAACCAAGAACAAGTAGTGCAGGCGCTAGCTGAACTGGAGGTGGTAGGGGATGGCCGCTAAAATAGCTACCCGGGACGCCTATGGTAAGGCTTTAGTACGTTTGGGGGAAAGGCATCCGCAGATCGTGGTTCTCGATGCCGATTTATCCAAATCAACGAAAACGGCAGAATTCGCGCGGGTTTATCCGGAACGCTTCTTCCAAGTCGGAATCGCGGAGCAAAATTTAATGGGCACTGCTGCCGGGTTGGCCTTAACGGGAAAAATTCCTTTTGCGAGTACTTTTGCCGTTTTTGCTACCGGTCGAGCTTTTGAACAAATTCGCAACTCCATTGCTTATCCGTGTTTAAAGGTACGTATTGCAGCTACGCATGCCGGCATCAGCGTAGGGGAAGATGGTGCTTCCCATCAGGCGATTGAGGATATCGCAATCATGCGCGCTTTACCGCATATGACGGTAGTTGTCCCGGCGGATGCCCGGGAAACCGAAAAAGCCGTAGAAGCTTTGTTAAATTGGGAAGGGCCCGCTTATCTTCGCATGGGGCGGTTGGCGCTCCCGGCGGTTTATGAAGAAGATTATTCCTTTAGCCTTGGTCGCGCGGTTCAATTACGTGCCGGCGCGGACGCTACCATTATTGCCTGTGGGTTAATGGTTTATGAAGCACTGCAGGCAGCGGAAGTTTTAGCGCGGGAAGGCATAGAGGTAAGAATTTTAAATATGCATACGATAAAACCACTGGATGAGGAAGCCGTGTTACGAGCCGCCCAGGAAACCGGGGCCATTGTAACCGCAGAAGAACACAGCATTATCGGTGGCTTAGGTAGTGCGGTAGCTGAGGTGTTATCGGAAAAACATCCGGTTTATCTCTATCGCCTCGGGCTGAGGGATTGCTTTGGAGAATCAGGGGCACCCGGTGCGTTGTTAAAGAAGTACGGATTAACGGCGACCAACCTGGTAGAGGCCACCCGATCTGTAATTAAAAGTAAAAAAAACTAAAATTGACTTAACTTGGACGGACAAGTACGGAAATAAAAAAAGGATAATTAATTTTTATGTCGAACAACCCCTAAACAGGGGTTTTTTCTTTTTTAACTTTTCAGAATCGGGTGAAGGAATTTTGGTAATTCAAATGATGAATGTAAGCAAAATCTACCCTACCGGTACACGAGCTTTAATTGACTTAAGCTTAAAGATCGATAAAGGGGAATTTATTTTTTTAGTTGGCGCTAGCGGGGCAGGTAAATCAAGTTTTATTAAACTGCTTCTCCGGGAAGAATTACCCTCGCGAGGACAGATTTTGATCGGGGGAAGGAATTTAGCGCGGATGAGACGACGCAGAGTGCCCATGTTGCGCCGAAATCTGGGTATCGTTTTTCAGGATTTTCGTTTACTTCCTAATTATACCGTCTTTGATAATGTCGCTTTTGCCCTGCGGGTAGTAGAGACTTCACCGCGAGAAATTTCCGGCCGGGTAGAAGAAACCTTACGTTTGGTCGGGTTACAGGGAAAAGGGCAACTTTATCCGGAGCGCCTTTCCGGCGGAGAACAGCAGCGGGTGGGGATCGCCCGAGCGATTGTTAACCGCCCCATGATTCTCTTGGCAGACGAGCCTACGGGCAACCTGGATATGGATACTTCCTGGGAGATCATGAAGATCTTGACCGAAATTAACCGGCGGGGGACCACCGTGGTTATGGCGACGCACGCGAAAGAAATAGTGGATAAAATGCGCCGACGGGTTATTGAGATTGAAAACGGACGCCTCGTACGGGACGAAAAACAAGG
>JAAYQE010000010.1 GCA_012519455.1 Syntrophomonadaceae bacterium | reverse complement strand
GTTCCCACGCCGCAGTATAAATCAATTAACTTTTCCGTACCGTCAAGCTGGGCGTACTCCTGAACCTGACGGTACAATACTGCTGTTTGCTGTGAGTTTATTTGATAAAAACTAGTCGGAGATAGGAAAAACCGCAAGTTTCCTATTCCCTCTAATATTTTTAGTTTTCCATAAATCACCCGATACGGTTCACCTAATCCGTTTTCGGAGCGGCGATTAACCCTCTCCACGATAGACGTTATTTGGGGATAACGCTGGTTTAATTCTCGGGCATATTTACGGATCCACGCCGGCCATAAAGGATTATTAGCCTTTGTAATTACCCAAACGACCATCATCTCCCCGGTAAAAAACGATTGACGTAGCCATACCTGTTTAACTGGAAAACCCTCCCTGGTTTTTACACCGTTCACCGGGTCATAATTACCGTTTTCAAGTTTTAGCTTGAAAAATTGCTGTAAACCATTGCGAATTTCTTGGATAATACCTAACCAGGATTCCGGGATTAAGTGGCAATCTCTAAAGGAAACTAACTGATGGCTGCCCCGCTGGTAATAACCTAAATCTACCGTTTTATCCTGCAAACCTACGTGCAGCTCCACCTTGTTACGGTACCGCCAGGGTTCGGTCATCCCTAGGGTAGGGTGAACCAGCACCTCTGGCAACCGGCCAATACGCCGTAAAGCCTCCTGTACAGTTATTTGTTTCCAACGCAACTGCTCGGTATAAGTAAGATGCTGTAAAGCACATCCGCCACATGACGCATAATGCGCGCAAGCGGGTACAATACGGTGCGGTGAAGCCTGTACTACCTCGATTAACTGGCCGTGAATCCACCGCTTTTTTATTTTTGTCACCCGGACGCGTACGGTTTCTTCAGGCAGGCTGCCCGGTACAAAAACCGTCTGACCAGCAATTCTTCCCACTCCCTCGCCTTGGTGATTAAGTCCCTCAATTTTAACCGTTAACTCTTGACCCTCAATTAAGTCCGGTTTAATCTGTTCGCTTCCTTTAAATACCAAGTCTTCCTCTGCTCCTTTATCTTCTCCTTTATCTGCCTGATTATTAAAAACCAGCCCCCAAAACCAGCCCGGTCATCAGGGTATTCCAAACACTATGGGCAACGATCGATGCATACAAAGAACCGGTCCGTTGATAAATCCAAGCCAATCCATACCCGCCTAAAGTTAATGGAATAAAACGGATTAAATCTAAATGCAGGGCCCCAAAAATAAGGGCTGAACCCCACAAAGCTACCCCTACTCCCAGGTGCTTACGTAAGAAGGGATAAAAAAAACCTCTAAAATATATTTCTTCACTGATGGGAGCTAGTATGGATCCCACCGTAATCACTACCGCTAGTTGCAACCTATTCTGGGTGCTTAACAACATTTCTACAAAAGGCTGCGGTTCTACCGGTCCGGATACAAAACGGGCCAAAATCAAGGAAAGCACCAGGACCGAAAAACAGAGCAACAAGCCACCACCAAACCCAAAAACAAGAATTCTCTTTAAAGGTGCTGGTGCTAGTCCTAAGTAAACCCACGGTAACCGATAACGTTTTCGGACAAAATAAAAAACCAACCCCACCAACAAGGCTACCTGAATAATAGCGGTTAGGCCAAAAAATAAAAGCGGATTGACCTCCAAAATTAATGAGGAAAAGTTATCCATAAGCCACATAGCTAAAACCAGGGCAAAAAATACACTGATTACTTCTCGAGCTTTCCAGGGAACCGAATACGCTTGCATATTTTCCCCTCCTTAAAAAAGTATATACGAGGCTAGAGCAGGTGTCGACTTTATCCTCCTGTTTAATTGGAATTTACTTTTCGATTAACTACAATTATCTATTTACTTTTAAATAAATAAACAAACTCACCCGGGGAATAATATGTTTTGGATTAATGAACCTTCCCCACCCTGAATTCTTAAACAACTTCTGCCAGCTGGACATCGGTATTGCAAAATCGGGCAATAATAACCAGTAACGTAAATCCACAGGGGGGAATTGGAAATGTTTACTTTTTCATTAATAGCCCTGGCTTTAGTTTTGGCTCTTATCATCTTGCTCTGGATAAGGCCTAGTAAGGTGTCGAATCGAACCAAATGGCGGGCCACCGATCCTGACCAAAGTCAGATAAATGGCACTCTAGATACTACTGAGTCAAATAAAGCAATATCTTCTATTTTAAGGCCAGGCGGTAAACCGAAATACAACTATGAAATTGGAGGGGATTTGGGCTTGTATACGAACGAAGATTCATCTCGTCAATCAATTAATTTAGATTCACCCACTGATCAAGTAAGAGCAAAGTTTACGCCGTTGGATGAACCAGATCCAACCCAATCCCCAATGGCTAAAGAGTCATGGGCTCCAGTAACCGTTAAATTAACCGGGACGACCATACCACCCAAACCCGTACAGACGACCCAGGAATTTGTCCCTTACGGCGAACTCCCGGTAGGATACGGTGACCACCAGATCATCGCTCTGGTTCGGGATCCTTACTGGTTGTTCACTTATTGGGAAATTAGTTCTGAAAAAATTCAGGAACTGCGGCGCAACTTTGGCCTAAGGGTCTGGGTAGACGCTCAGCACGTGCTTCGGGTCTACGATACCACCGACCTTATTTTTAACGGAACTAACGCTAATTATTTTTTTGATCTTTTGATTAACCCGTTTGCTTCGCGATGGCACGTAGAAGTCGGCCACCCCAACCGTACTTATTGTATTGAACGGGGCCTTATTCTCCAAAACGGTCAATATATTCCGCTGGTCCGTTCTAACTATGTAACCACCCCATCGGATCGAGTCTCTAATCGAGTCGATGAACAATGGCTGCTCTGGAGTAAATACGATCGTAAATTATATCGGCATCTGGAGCAATTGCCTCTAGGGGCTACCTCGCCTCAATTTGCCTACAGTGTAAGCCTGGCCGAAGAACTGGCTCGTTACGGTTTTGGGGTTAGTTCACCGTTACCCCACGACCGTAAATAAAACAATAAATAGCGAAAGGAATGAATTCAGTGCCTCAAGGGTTTTTAACCATTGTCTTGCACGCCCATCTTCCATATGTCCGGCATCCGGAACACGAATACTTTTTGGAAGAAATGTGGTATTACGAAGCCCTCACGGAAACCTATATCCCTCTCCTGGAGGTTATGGAAAGACTAGTGAAAGAGGGAGTAGATTTCCGGCTTACCATGTCGCTGACGCCACCGCTGGTTTCTATGTTTAATGATGCTTTGCTCCAAGATCGGTACGAAAAACATCTAAATCGATTAATAGAACTAGCGGAAAAAGAGCTTGAGCGTACCCAAAAACAACCTGAGTTTAACCGGCTGGCCCAGATGTACTTTGACCTCTTCCATCGGGCCCGTTATATGTTTAGCCAGCAATATGGAGGAAATTTAGTACGTGGTTTCAAACGCTTTCAGGATTTAGGCAAGTTAGAGATAATTGCCAGTGCCGCTACCCACGGTTTTTTACCCCTGCTGTACGTTAACCCACAAGCTGTACGAGCCCAGATTGCTGCTGGTATAAAAAGTTATCAGCAAAATTTTGATCGAGACCCTATCGGCTTCTGGCTGCCGGAATGCGGCTATACCCCAGGTATTGATGAAATTTTACAGGAATTCGGTATTCGTTACTTTTTCACCGATACCCACGGGGTCCTGTATGCGTCTAAACGACCTAAATACGGAATTTTTGCCCCCGTTTATTGTCCTTCTGGGGTAGCCGCTTTCGGCCGGGATGCTGAATCTTCCAAACAAGTTTGGAGTGCTGAAGAAGGTTACCCCGGTGATTTTGATTATCGCGATTTTTACCGGGATATCGGCTTTGATCTGGACCTGGATTATATCCGGCCCTATATTCACCCCGAGGAGATCCGTATTCATACCGGTTTAAAGTATTATCGGATTACGGCTCGAACTAACCATAAGGAGCCGTACGTGCCGGAATGGGCGAAGGAAAAAGCTGCTACCCATGCAGGGAATTTTATGTTTAACCGCCAAAAACAAGTAGAATGGTTGGTTTCCCTGATGGACCGGGCTCCCTTAATCGTATCCCCTTACGACGCCGAACTTTTCGGTCACTGGTGGTTTGAAGGCCCCCAATTTTTAGATTACCTTTTCCGTAAACTTTATTTTGATCAGAATACGCTTAAAACGATCACGCCCAGTGAGTATTTAACTAAATACCCGGTTAACCAGGTGGTAACCCCCACCCAGTCTAGTTGGGGAAATAAAGGCTACAACGAAGTGTGGTTAGAAGGCAGTAATGACTGGATTTACCGACATCTGCATAAAGCAGCAGACCGTATGGTGGAATTAGCAACTGCGTATCCCCAAGCCAGTAGCTTGACCGAAAGAGCCCTCCAGCAGGCAGCCCGGGAACTGCTACTGGCCCAAAGCAGTGATTGGGCCTTTATCATGAAGACCGGTACTGCCGTTGACTATGCCATAAAACGTACCAAAGAACACTTGTTAAACTTTAGCCGCTTATATACGGAAATCAAGGAAAACCGTATTGATGCAGCCTGGCTGCAACATTTGGAACAAAAAAACAATATCTTTCCTGAAATTGATTACCGTATCTACCACCCAGATTATCGTAACGTAGGCTTGACGGTACCGATATCCGCCACTGGCTAAATTAATCCTCGAGGTATTTTTAACGAAAATTTCCTCTATTACTGGGGAATATTATCTAATATACAGGAGATAATACAACTGTAAGGGTTCATAGTAGCCGAGCTAAGATTGTAACCGGTTCTGAAATCGGGATCGGTTACAGTCGAGCAAAGGTCAATATCGGTTCTGAAATGACTGAATCTCTCAAAAGAAGGCAGGTTAAAGAGAGTTCAGACGAGAAGTAATTCTTAGGGGATCGGTATTGGCCGGAGCGAAGGTTACCGTAGGTCGAGTAAATTTCAAAAAGCTTAAAGTTAAGATTTTTGAAGCCTGTGGCAATACAGGTATGGATCTGCGGTAGCCGAGCCAAGATCGTTATGGGTTCCTTAATCGGTATCCATAACGGTCGGGCAAAGATCATTATCGGTTGTGGTAGTCCCAGGATCGGTAATGGTCGGCGCGCAGGTTACTATGGGCTCTTTTTATTTTGGCTATGGGCTCTTTTCTATTTCTTGAATTCGCTTTACGTACCAATCAGTTAAAGATTCAGCAATTTCCTGCGAAAACCCTTCACCATAGACCCGACACACCGGTTCTTCAGCATCAGGTACCACCAACACCCAGCCCTGGGGATGCTGAATTTTAACCCCCTCTAGCATCTCCGACGCATCTGATGATGATTGTTCTTCGATTAAAGTACGCATTACCCGGCCCTTGGCTTCCCAGGGACACCGAATGATTTGTTTACTGAAATAAAATTGAGGAATCTTATCTAGCAGGTCGGATAAACGTACTTCATAATCCACTAAATAATTCAGGATTTGGATAAGGGCAACTAGACCATCAGAATGCAGCAGAAACTGCGATGTTGATCCGGCGTCGCTTTTATCTAGCTGATTATTCTCAATCTCGGGACTTAGCAGCTTATCCATAAAAGCCGGTATCGCGGCTTGCGTTCGTACTACTTTTCCCTCATATTTTTCCGCCAATTGTTCAATTACCCCAGGTGCATTTACCGGTACCACTACGGTTCCTTTTTTCTGCCGGCTTAAAACTAACACTGAAACTAAAGCCGTAAATAATTC
>JAAYQE010000069.1 GCA_012519455.1 Syntrophomonadaceae bacterium | reverse complement strand
TGGTAAATATCCGGACCTGATGTGCCGTACGTTTTCCCGGATGTTTACTGTTGACGGTTCTCCGCCAGCCCACTTACTTTCCCAAATTATGGATCAGCTGAAGGAAAGCCAGATCGGTTGGATGAAAGTGGCGGCTGATGCCTGGAAAGGGGGGCGGGCACTCTGAAGCGCTTAACCCTGGAGCAATTACTCAATATCAATAAGTATGTACTAGATCCGGAGGAAAAGTCGATTGTCCTAAATAAAGAAATCTGTGCTACTTGTTCTACTAAGCCCTGTATCTGGGCTTGTCCGGCAGGTCTTTATTTCCTTAAGGAGGAAGAAGTTGGTTTTGATCCGGCCGGCTGCCTAGAATGTGGCACCTGTCGGGTAATTTGCCCGTACCCGGGCGCGATTGATTGGCAGTATCCCCGGGGCGGGTTTGGGGTTGTGTATCGCTATGGATAACTTTTCTTTAAGTATATGGCTCAAAATTCAAGGGATGTCGTTTTCTGCTTGTTCTTTAAATAGGGGCGAGTTAAGCGACCTCCCTTTTCTTCTTGGCCGGTAGAATAACACAATAAGTTGCTACCCAGGCAGTGGTTTGCTATAATTGATGGGATAATGAGCAGTATGGGGAAGGAGCGCCGTGGTTTAATGATTATTTCTCACGAACAAGTAGAAACTATGGCCTTTTTGAATCAAATAGAACTTTCTGCGGAGGAAAAAGAACAGTATACAGCGCAGTTAAACGTCATCCTGAAATACGCCCGGATCCTGGAGCAATTGGATACTAGCCAAGTTGCGCCAATGATACACGTTTTACCATTGTATAATGTATGGCGAGAGGACGAGGTAGGAGTGGGCCTGGATCGGGAACAGGCGCTGCAAAATGCGCCGGAGAGTGAGGAAGGCTATTTTAAGGTGCCTCGTATCTTATAAAAAGTGCGCTGCCTAAATAAAGGAGTGAAGCCTTTGGCTAAACTGAATCAATTAACAATTCATGCCTTAAGGGATTTATTAGATTCCGGTCAGGTTAGTCCTACCGAGGTTTTAGACGCTTGCCTAAAAAGGATTGAGCAGGTTGACCCCCAAGTAAAGGCTTTTATTACTTTGATCCCAGAGGCAGCTCGAGCCCGGGCTAAACAATTAGAGGATTTAGGGAAAGATAAACTTGCCACCCATTCTTTGGCCGGGATTCCGTTTGCTCTCAAGGATAATCTGTGTACGAAAGGTATTCTTACTACTTGCGCTTCGCGAATGTTGGCCAATTTTATTCCCCCTTATGATAGCGCTATGGTGGAAAAACTAGAAGCTGCTTGCGCGATTACGATAGGCAAGGCCAATTTGGATGAATTCTCCATGGGTTCCTCGACCGAGACTTCGTCTTTTTTTCCTACCGCCAATCCTTGGGATTTAGAACGGGTACCAGGTGGATCGAGTGGCGGTTCTGCCGCAGCGGTAGCAGCCGACGAAGTTATTTTTGCACTTGGTTCTGATGCCGGAGGATCGCTTCGGATTCCGGCGGCGTTTTGTGGCCTAGTAGGGATGAAACCTACTTATGGACGGGTTTCGCGGTACGGCCTGATTTCTTATGCTCCTTCTCTAGATCAGATTGGTCCTTTAACTAAAGACGTTACGGATTGTGCCCTAGTTTTAAATACCATTGCGGGTCACGATGCTCGGGATGCTAATTCGGTCCCCGTAGAAGTTCCGGATTATACTTCCTTTTTAAAAGAAGATTTACAAGGATTGCGGATTGGGGTACCCCGTGAATATTTCTTTCCAGGTCTCGATCCGAGGGTGAAAGAACTGGTACAGAAAGCTTTGCTGCGTTTAGAAGAATTGGGGGCTATTTGTGAGGAAGTCTCCTTGCCGCACACTGAGTACGCTTTACCGGTTTACCATTTGATATCCACGGCTGAAGCTAGTTCCACGCTTGCGCGCTATGATGGGGTCAATTATGGTTACCGAGCCGCAGCCGATGACCTGGATACCATGCTACAAAAAACACGGACTGAAGCCTTTGGCCCGGAAGTAAAACGTCGGATTATCCTGGGTACTTATGCCTTGAGTTCAGGTTGCTATGATGCTTATTATCTAAAAGCTCAAAAAGTACGGACTTTGATTAAACAAGATTTTGATCAAGCTTTTGCGCAATATGATCTACTTGTTTCGCCTACTGCCCCGGGGGTAGCCTTCTCGTTTGGGGAAAAAGAAGATCCTTTATCTATGTACCTTCTCGACTTCTGTACTAATCCCCTTAACTTAGCTGGTTTACCGGGAATTTCTATACCCTGTGGCTTTATCCAGAAGATGCCGGTAGGGTTACAATTTATCGGTCGGCCTTTTAGTGAGGGTACCTTGTTACAAGCGGCTTACGCTTATGAGCAAAGCACGGAATGGCACCGACAGAAACCAGACTTGGATAATGATTGTATATAGAGGTGATGGATTTGGCAACCGATTATGAAGCCGTTATTGGGCTGGAGGTTCACGTGGAGTTGAAGACCAAATCTAAGATTTTTTGTTCTTGCCCTACTACCTTTGGCGGGGAGAGCAATACCCATGTGTGTCCGGGATGTCTTGGTTTGCCTGGGGTGCTTCCAGTACTTAACCGGAAGGTAGTAGAGTACGCCATTAAAGCCGGTCTAGCCTTAAATTGCGAAATTGCGGAATTCACTAAATTCGACCGTAAAAACTATCACTATCCGGATCTTCCTAAAAATTATCAGTTATCCCAGTTTGATTTACCGATTTGTCAGCAAGGCTATTTAGAAATTGAAATAAATGACAATCAGAAAAAGATCGGTATTAACCGGATTCATATGGAAGAAGATGCGGGTAAACTGGTGCATCAGGGAGATAACATTGCTCGTGCCGAGTATTCCTTGGTGGATTGTAATCGATCTAGTGTACCATTGTTAGAAATTGTTTCCGAACCGGATATGCGTTCCGCTGAGGAGGCCCGGGTTTATCTGGAAAAACTTAAAGCAATCTTGGAGTACTTAGATATTTCCGATTGTAAAATGGAGGAGGGCTCCCTGCGTTGTGATGCTAACGTCTCCATTCGGCCCCGGGGTCAACGTACCTTAGGCACGAAAACGGAGATCAAAAACATGAACTCTTTCCGTTCTTTGCAGCGAGCCGTAGAGTACGAGATTGAACGCCAGATTGATGCCAAGGAGGCTGGGGAACCGATTGTACAAGAAACCCGTGGTTGGGATGAAGTAACAGGAGTTACTCTTTCTATGCGGAGCAAGGAAGAGGCCGATGATTACCGATATTTCCCTGAGCCTGACCTGCCGCCTTTACGGATTGATCGTGCCTGGGTCGAGGAATTACAGCAGCAGCAACCGGAATTGCCGGCCGCCCGGAAAGAACGGTTTATTCAGGATTATGGCCTTCCTAATTATGATGCGGAAATCTTAACTAATTCCCGTGCTCTAGCCGATTTTTACGAGGCCAGTTGTAGTTTATATCCTAACCCTAAGGTAGTCAGCAACTGGGTAATGGGCGAACTGCTGCATTTATTAAATGCTGAAAACCTGGAGATCACGCAATCGCGCGTGACCCCGGAGCGCCTAGCTGAAATGCTGCAGTTAATAGACAAAGGGACGATTAGCGGTAAACTGGCTAAAACGGTCCTAGAAGAGATGTTTAAAACGGGGCAACCCCCGCAGGCCATCGTCCAAGCTAAAGGCCTAGTCCAGATTACCGATGAATCCGCCTTAACCATCGTTGTGGACCAGGTATTGGAAGCTAATCCCAAAGTAGTAGAAGATTATCGTAAGGGTAAAGGAAAAGCTCTAGGTTTCCTGGTGGGTCAAGTAATGAAGCAAACTCGCGGTCAGGCCAGTCCCGAGGTAGTAAATCGGTTATTGAAAACCCGGTTATAAGACCCGAGGAAAACCTGGGATTTTTGGTATATCAGGTATGGTTGTCGGTATTTTTTATTTTTAAGCAGGAAACTAAAGAGTTTTAGCGAATTATTTAATTTTATTCATATAACTAACAAATGAGGGGGAGTGATGAGGTGGTGGGAAGGAAGATTAAAATTGTGGATACCACCTTGCGGGACGGCGAACAGACTGCTGGTGTCGTTTTTGCTAATCAAGAGAAAATTAGGATTGCTAAATACCTGAATGAGCTAGGAGTGGACCAGATTGAGGTAGGGATCCCAGTAATGGGTGGCGATGAAAAGCAGGCAATTCGCGAGATTTGTAAACTAGGCCTAAAGTCGAGTATTATGGGTTGGAATCGCGCTGCCATCCCGGATATTCAGGAGTCGCTAGATTGCGGGGTGGACGCGGTTGCCATCTCTATTTCCACTTCTGATATCCATATTAAGTATAAATTGCAGACTACCCGCGAAGATGTATTAGAACGGATGGTTAAGGCCGTAGAGTTCGCACATAAAAATGGCGTTTATATTTCCGTAAATGCTGAAGATGCTTCTCGAAGCGATATGGATTATTTAATTGAGTTCGCCCGTCTGGCTAAACAGGCCGGAGCGGATCGTTTACGTTTCTGCGACACGGTAGGTATTTTGGAACCATTTGCTACCTACGATAGAATTAAAACTTTAATCGATGCTACGGGCCTTGATATTGAAATGCATACCCATAATGATTTTGGGATGGCTACAGCCAATGCGCTGGCCGGGGTTCGCGCCGGAGCGGAATGGGTTGGGGTAACTATCGGTGGTCTGGGCGAACGGGCTGGGAATGCTGCTTTAGAAGAGGTCGTTATGGCCCTTAAGCATATCGATGGAGATGATCTAAATTTTAAGACCGAGCTCTTTAGAGAGGTAGCTGAATATGTAGCTCGAGCTTCCGGTCGGATTCTCCATCCTTCCAAACCAATCGTTGGTTCGAATATGTTTGCGCATGAATCCGGGATCCATGGCGACGGGGTGTTAAAAAATCCTAATACCTACGAAGTGTTTACTCCGGAAGAAGTAGGGCTACAAAGACAGATTGTGATCGGTAAGCACTCGGGGACCCATTCTATTACCGCTAAATTCCGGGAATACGGCATCGAATTATCCGGAGAAGAAGCTAATGGATTGCTGACGCGGGTACGGGCAGTAGCAGTAAACCTTAAGCGGTCCTTATTTGATAAAGAATTAGTTAACCTGTGGGAAGATTACTGCCGGGAGAAGGGAGATTAGGAATTTTGGGTAAGACCATTGCAGAAAAAATATTAGGTGCACATTGTCAACAGGCGGTGTCAGCTAATGATATTGTGGTTGCTGATCTAGACTATGTCATGGGTCAGGATGGAACTTCTCCTTTGGCTATTCAAGCTTTTCGGGAGATGAAGGGACAAAAAGTCTTCGACCCGCGGCGGGTGGCCATGATAATTGACCACAGTGCTCCTAGTCCTTTAGAGGGAGTTTCGGCCTTGCATGCTTTGATGCGTGATTTTGCCCGGGAACAGGGATTCAATTTTTATGATATCGGAGAAGGGGTTTGCCACCAGTTAATGCCAGAAAAAGGCAACGTGGTTTGCGGGGACTTAGTGGTAGGAGCTGATTCCCATACCTGTTCTTATGGAGCGCTGAATGCTTTTTCCACTGGAGTTGGTTCGACGGACCTGGCAGCAGCGATGATTTCCGGCAAACTATGGTTTAAAGTACCGGAAAGCTTTAAATTTGTTTTAAACGGACAATTACCGGCCGGGGTTTATGCCAAGGACCTAATTCTGTATCTGATTGGACAGGTTACCGCGGATGGAGCGACCTATATGGCTGCCGAATACGTTGGGGAAGCGGTACGGGCTCTTTCCGTGGAAGGCCGGTTGACTATGTCGAATATGGCTATTGAGATGGGAGCCAAGGCCGGCTTAATGGAGGCTGATGAAAAGACCCTGGCCTGGGTACAGCAGCACAGCCAGCGGGAACCACGGCCGGTAACTTCGGATCCGGATGCGGTTTATGCTCGAGTCGAGGAATACGAGGTTTCTAATTTACCTCCGCAAGTAGCTAAACCTCATACCGTAGACAATGTAGCCCCGATTACCGAGGTAGCAGGGACTCCCATTCAGCAGGCAGTTATTGGTACTTGTACGAACGGTCGATTGGAAGACCTGCGGATTGCGGCGCAAATTTTGCAGGACCGGAAAATTAACCCTCAGGTACGTTTTATTGTTGCTCCAGCGTCGCGCCGGATAATGCTAGAGGCGATTAAAGAGGGTGTACTGCAGACTTTGATCGAAGCGGGGGCTGCGGTAGTTACTCCCGGGTGCGGACCTTGTGTTGGGACACATAATGGCGTTCCTTCCGATGGCGAAAACGTTATTCCCACAGCCAATCGAAACTTTAAGGGACGGATGGGGAATAATAAGGCGTTTATCTATTTGGCGTCACCGGCTACCGTTGCCGCTTCAGCCTTAGCGGGGGAAATTGCCGATCCGCGTGAGTTTATTCGCTAGAAAGGGTGGGGAAATGAAATTCAACGGCCGCGTACACAAATTTGGTAACGATGTAAATACGGATTATATTATTTCGGGTAGATATAAGTTTAAGACCTTGGATATGAAAGAATTGGCTAAACACGTAATGGAAGATCTAGATCCAGATTTTTATAATAAAGTACAATCAGGCGACTTTATTGTGGCCGGTACCAATTTTGGTTGTGGTTCTTCGCGTGAACAGGCTCCCTGGGCGGTATTATACGCCGGAGTGAGTGTGGTAATTGCTAAATCTTTTGCTCGACTTTTCTATCGTAATGCGATTAACTGTGGGCTGCCGCTAGTCGAATGCGATACCGACCGGATTGAACCGGGAGATGAGTTGGAAGTTGATCTGGCTCAAGGGGTAATCAATAATTTGACTCGAGGCGAAGTTTTGCCAATTAAACCCCTGCCCGGGGTAATGATCAAAATTTTACAAGATGGAGGGTTAGCCGAACATTTTCAAAAGTATGGTACTTTTAATTTCGGTTAATAACGTTTAGAGAAAAACAAACGATAATCATTGACCAAAACGAAAGCATTCATTAGAAACCAAGAGGGCTTTGTTTCGCGATTTTGCGAAACGCCCTTTTTTCGTTTTTTATCCTTCTGATTATTTTGAATGAGGCTTTTTTAACTTAGAAACAAGGAGCATAAAAATTGAAGCATCGGATAAAATAAGAATCAGTAGCGATTAGCCAGCAATGCAAAACAGCGAGCACAGCATGCATCAGGAAGATCAAGATAATTTTAACAAACGTTTGGCGTAAAGGAGGCTAGACAATGACAACTAGACATGAACCGGGCGGAGTTTCCGTATATCCTTACCCCGCACGAAGAGGGGAGTTTGTTACTATTTGCTATAATGGATTATTAAAAAATTCCGGTGCAGACCAGGTCTATCTACATTCTGGTTACGGATCCCTTTGGAGAGACGATCAGTATTTGCGGATGCAGCGCACCAATATGGGTTGGGAGAAAACGATGGTCGTGGATAAGTCCGACGTAATGCATTTCTGTTTTAAAGACAGCGCCAATAACTGGGATAACAATGCAGGCTTAAATTGGTCCGTAACGGTTCATTAAGTACAAAGGTAATGATAAAAGCGGATTTCCTGGCCTTAGGCCAGGAAATCCGCTTTTTTAGTTTAATTAGTTTAATCGGTTAAACCTAAGTAGATGGTGATTGTAACACCATGCGTTCTTTTGTTTTTACCAGGGTAGAAATAACCACATTAACCGGGGTATGAACCTTATATTTTTTTCCCAGGGCTACCACGGCTCCGTTTAAAGCTTCTATTTCTGTGCGTCGACCTCTTTGGATATCCTGGAGCATAGAGGCGTGATGGGAGGCCGTACTGGGGACTAATTTAGCATAAAAATCTTGCAGGTAGGTGGCAGCATCTGGCCATAAAGTTTCCTGTCCCATGGCCTGCAAAAGGGAAAAGATTTCCTGGATTATCCGGTTCATCAATTCACGGGAATGTTCATTTTCCGCTAATTTACCGTAATTTACTTCTAAAATCGCTCCCAAAGAATTTAAAGCTGAATTATAAATAATTTTCCCCCAGAGGTATTTCATTACTTCGTTTGAAATGCGCGTAGGAATGCCGGCCTCATTTATGGTTCGCGCAAAACTTTCGAGAATCGATTCTGGGATCAAGTTACCGGGAGATCCGATTACCACGTCATCCGCCACTACCGTAACTTTTGAATGTCCTAAATTTACCGTCTCGGCCCCAAAAATAACGCGTCCAAGAATGAGTCGGTTTTCCGGGATCGAACGGGCTGCGGCTTCGTAATTTCCATAACCATTTTGTGCGAGTAAAAGGTAGGTTTCGGGATTAAGTACATAAGCTAACTGGCGTGTAATTGCCTCAGTATCAAAAGACTTTACGCTAAGAATGACCAGATCAAAGTCACGTTCATGAAGTTTTTCTACGCTTGTTTGTAGGTCATCTAACTGTGCGGTATGTTCGCCCCAGATCCCGGTTACTTTAACCCCGTGTTCTCGGATGGCGGTTAGTACCGGTTCCCGATCCAACCCAACTACCTGATGCCCCTTTTTTTTAAGTAAACAGGAAAAAACCGTGCCCAGGGCGCCTAAGCCAAAAACCAGTACTTTCATCTGTTCGTCAATCCTTTCTATTAGAGGAAGTTTGCGGCTACTATAGCGATGTATAGTTTATATTAATAAAAGTTTAGCACAAAATCAGCATCCGTTACCACCTAAATTTACGCTGATGCGCTCTATGATTAAACTGGAGAAATGGTATAATAAACTAATAAAAAATTTACAGGAGTAATTAAAAAAATGAGACAGGCTTTTGTTTCAGATCTAAAAGAAGGAGATGTTTTAGCACGTCCGATTTTCTCTTCCAACGGTAATATACTTTTAGGGAAAGATATTGTACTTACACCGACCTATATTAAACGCCTGGAAGTTTTAGGGATAACAACCGTATATATTGAAGATGAGCTTTTCGAGGATATAATGATTGATGATATTTTAAGTGATCAAACCCGGCTGCAGGCGATCAAAGTGACCCGGGATTGCCTAGACATGGTAAAAATGGGGAAGGACTTTGATGGGACGAACATCAAGATAATTATTGAAAGCCTTCTGGAGGAGGTTCTGAGCAAGGAACGGGTGCTTTTTAGTTTAAATGATATTTTTACGCGGGATGACCGAGTATTTAGCCATTCGCTTAATGTTTGTATTTTGTCGATCATTATAGGCATAGATTACCGCTTAAATAAAGAAAAACTTTTTGATTTAGCTATTGGCGCTTTGTTACATGATATTGGTCTGGCCTGCCTAGGGCCGGAAGCTATTCAAAATAAAGACCTTTCGGCCAAGGAAAATGCCCGTAATTACCAGCATCATTGTTTACTTGGTTTTAACCTACTGCGGAAAAAACGGGAATTTAGTCTGTTGTCCAGTCATGTGGCGCTGCAGCACCATGAACGGTTAGATGGACAGGGTTATCCCCGTGGCCTTAAAGGAAAAGAAGTGCTTTTTTATCCTCGAATTGTAAGTATTTGTAATATATATAATAATCTGATTCAATCTGATCAAAATTTGTTACCCCACGAGGCTTGTGAGGTCGTTATGGGTTTATGTGGGCGTTATTTTGATCAAGAAATTTTAAGGCATTTTTTGAGGAATGTCGCTATCTATCCGACCGGGGTTAGTGTACGACTTAATACAGGCGAGGTGGGGGTCGTGGTTGATCAAAATCTGGATCTGCCTCAGCGTCCCGTGGTAAGGGTTATTCGCGAGGAAACGGAGGAAAAAGTAGCTCGGGTATTGAAGGAATATGATCTAGTCCAGGATACCACCGTATTCATTGAGGATGTAGTCCGTTAAAGATACTGTCCCCTTAAAACCCTGAGACCCTGTTATTGTGCCACACGCATATGCAGGGCTTATTTTTTTTGCCCCTTATTATGCATGATTTTTGACCTTGTCGCCATTCTTTAACCAGCAACCATCCTTCATGCTGGCAATTCCTATTTTCAATTTCCTTTGGCTTAGCTTGCTTTGAAAGACTGGTGTCTTTAGTATAACTTTAGCGGATACACCACAAAATACTTTAGTAATGACTATCAAGTACGGAGGTTGGTTTTGGAATGCGGGTGATCGTGCTTTCCTGGGAGTATCCGCCGGAAAACATAGGCG
>JAAYQE010000068.1 GCA_012519455.1 Syntrophomonadaceae bacterium | reverse complement strand
TGACCAAAACCCGAAAGGGATTAGTAGAAAAGGTGGAGCAGGTTATCACTTTTCGCCAAACGATTGACGAGGAGCTTTATGAGGACCTGGAAGCAGTTCTAATTCAGGCAGATATTGGGGTTAATACTACTTTGAAATTAATGGAAGGTTTGCGTCGGGAGGTTAAAGAAAGAAAGATTACCGACCCGGCGGAATTAAAAGGTCTTTTGAAAGAGCAGATTGCGCAGGTTATGTTAGATGAAGGGGCTAATTTTAATCTGCCTGAAGAACAGACGGCAGTTTTTTTGGTCGTAGGCGTAAATGGCGTTGGCAAGACGACGACTATTGGTAAACTGGCCTATCGTTTCCGGCAGGAAGGTAAACGCGTATTGATTGCTGCTGGGGATACTTTTCGGGCTGCAGCTATTGATCAATTAGAAATTTGGGGTAATCGGGCCGGGGTAGATGTGATCAGCCATAAAGAAGGAGCTGATCCGGCAGCGGTAGTATTTGACGCACTGCAAGCCGCGCGAGCCCGCCGGACCGAGGTGTTAATTGTGGATACCGCCGGTCGTTTACATACTCGGGTTAATCTCATGGAGGAATTGAAGAAGATACGTCGGGTTATGGAACGGGAATATCCGGGCGCACCGCATGAAGTACTGCTGGTCCTTGATGCTACTACCGGTCAAAACGCGATTCAACAGGCAAAAATGTTTACCGAAGCTACGGGGGTAACCGGTATTGTTTTGACCAAACTAGATGGAACGGCTAAAGGTGGAATTGTTATTGCAATTGCCGCCGAATTCCAAATTCCAGTTAAATTGATTGGTATCGGGGAACAAATGGACGACCTCCGTGATTTTTCATCCCAGGAGTTTGTAGCTGCCTTATTTGATTAACGGGATTATAGAAAAGGGGGAAGGTAATGAGCGCAATAATTGCGATTATAGGGGGAACCGGAGTTTATGATCCGGCCATATTATCTGATTTACGCGAAGAAAAGGTAAAGACCCCATATGGTGAAGTACAGGTTCAACTGGGTAAATATGAAGGACAAGAGGTAGCTTTTGTCCCCCGGCATGGGGAAAAGCATTCCGTTCCGCCGCACCGGATTAATTATCGGGCTAATATCTGGAGCTTGCAGGAACTAGGGGTACAACGGGCCATTGCTACGGCAGCGGTGGGTTCCCTAAATTCAGATATGAAACCGAAAGATCTGGTGATGATTGACCAGTTTTTGGATTTTACTCGTGGCCGGGAACAGTCGTTTTATGAAGGCGGAGAGGAAGGCGTTTTTCATTTAGATGTTACTTTTCCTTATTGTCGGGAATTACGGCAAGCTTTGTTTCAGAGTGCCAAAAGGCAAGGTCTAAACGCCCATTTTCATGGTACATATGTTTGCACGGAAGGACCGCGATTCGAGACGACAGCAGAGATTCGTATGTACCGACAATTGGGCGGAGACGTAGTAGGAATGACCAGTGTGCCAGAAGTCGTCCTAGCCCGGGAATTGGGTATTTGTTACGCAACGATCGCCATGGTAACCAATTATGCCGCAGGTATTTCCCCCAATCCACTTACACATAGCGAGGTAGTAGAAGTAATGGCCCAAAATGTGACTAACTTGCGTAAAGTGATTATGGGGGCATTGAAAGAACTAAAACCGGAGCGTTGTAACGATTGTGCCGCGATTTTAAAGGAAGCACCGGTACGGGTAGGGAGAAGAGATTAGATTTGTATTTAAAACAAAATAGGGGGCAGGCAGAGGTGGTTAGAGCCTTAGAGTGGCAGGGAGAGCATCTCCGGTTATTAGATCAAACCAAACT
>JAAYQE010000255.1 GCA_012519455.1 Syntrophomonadaceae bacterium | reverse complement strand
GTTGAATTATCATGCTCAGGCAGCAGATTACGAAAAATTCCCGACGTTATTGACCGATATGGCCGTAAAATATATAAAAGAGAAAAAGCCGAATCTTTTGGCTGTTGTTTTCGATAATCCGGATCATGTGGGTCATGCCGACGGACACGATACTCCGGCATATTATGCCAAACTTACGGAACTGGATGGTTATATCGGACAGATTATTGAAGCTTCAAAAGAGACAGGTATATGGGACGACACCATTATCATCATAAGTGCCGACCACGGTGGTATTGGAAAAGGTCACGGAGGGAAGACGCTTCAGGAGCTTGAAACGCCGTTTGTTATTGCGGGGAAAAATGTCAGAAGGAGTCCGGAATTTGAGGAGAGTATGATGCAATTCGACATTGCGGCAACCATAGCCTACATTTTTAATTTGGAAACTCCGCAGGTATGGATCGGACGTCCGATGAAACAAGTATTCAAATAAAAATAAAATAGATATAATTCATATTGATGTAAGTTTTTATGATTAGGTCCAAATTTTTATTTGCAGGTTTAGGGTTGAGTACCCTTCCTATGTTGCATGTTGAAGCCCGGCAAAAGCCCAATGTTGTATTTATTCTGGCCGACGATCTCGGCTACGGAGATCTGAGCTGTTTTGGTCAGGAAAAGTTTCTAACGCCACATATCGATCGGTTGGCATTGAACGGGATGCGTTGCACGCATACGTATGCCGGATCGACGGTTAGTGCACCGTCGCGTGCCTGTTTGATGACGGGACTTCATGGCGGGCATGCACCGATTCGCGGCAACAAGGAGCTGGAGCCCGAAGGACAATTTCCGCTGCCTGCGAATACTTACACACTTTTCCATTTGTTCAAAGATGCCGGTTACACGACCGGAGCATTCGGCAAATGGGGATTAGGTCAACCCGGCTCTTCTGGAGATCCGAACCGTCAGGGAGTAGACGAATTTTTCGGGTATAACTGTCAGCTTCTTGCACATAATTATTACCCCGATCATCTTTGGCACAACCAAACCCGGGTGGAATTACCGGAGAACGCCGATGGGAATTTCGGGGCGTATTCGCAGGATTTGATTCAGCAACACACGTTGAGATTTATCCAAGAAAACAAGAGCAAGCCGTTTTTTCTTTACGTACCATTGGTTCTTCCACATGCCGAGTTGGTGGTGCCGGAAGATTCCCTATTCGAAAAATTCAAAGGGATATACCCCGAGACTCCTTTCAAGGGAACGGATTCGGGTCCGATGTTTCGTAAAGGGGGCTATGCATCCCAGTTGTATCCCAAGGCAGCTTATGCTGCGATGGTAACAAGGCTCGACATGTACGTAGGAGAGATTGTTGAAGAGTTAAAACGTCAGGGTATTTACGACAATACGCTGATCAGCTTCACCAGCGACAACGGCCCCCACCGCGAAGGGGGCAACGATCCCGATTATTTCAACAGTAATGGGATATACCGAGGCTACAAGCGCGATCTTTACGAGGGCGGTATCCGGGTTCCGACGGTTGTCAGTTGGAAAGGGCATGTACCTTCGGGAACAGAAAACCATTTTGCTTTTGCTTTTTGGG
>JAAYQE010000067.1 GCA_012519455.1 Syntrophomonadaceae bacterium | reverse complement strand
TAAATTTCTTCATAAAACTTTCTTATTACTAAATATAAGCCCCAAAGAGTTAAAAAAGCAATAAATATTAAAATATGCTAACCTACCTGACGATTTCGGGTACTTTACACTTTCCCTTATATTTTGGTAGAATAAAAGCTGAAAAGTACTGCACGTATACAAAATAAACTAATGAATATTGTCGAAAAATTCTAATACCTTAATTCAAGTTACACAACCTACAACACACTAAATTAATCTTCTAAACATATTAACTAATCCTCTAGAATATAAGGTCACCGCAGACTTTTCTTTTATACCCTATACCTTAAATGCTTAAATTTAGCTCAATAATTACTATTTCTGGTTACCCAGGATAATAAATAAAAACAAATATTTATAAAGGAGGTGCAGCTGTCAGGGTTTTTTCCCAGTTTTTTTTGCAACATCGTAGTTATGGTTACATTACTTTCCCAAATATTACGGAGGTGTAAAAATTGGCTTACTTAAGCGAGTACAAATCTAAATTAGTTAGTTCAGAACAGGCAGCGAAACAGGTTAAATCAGGAGACTGGATTGATTACAGCTTTGGTCATTGCTTACCTTACGCCTTTGACAAGGCCCTGGCCGCTCGTAAAGAAGAGCTTAAAGACATTAAGGTGCGTTCCGTTCTTAGTCTAAGACCATCTGCCTTAATCGAAGCAGATCCAGAGGGCGCGGTCTTTACCCTTTCCAACTGGCATTTTACCGCCTACGACCGTAAAATGTGTGATAAAGGTTTGACCTACTATCACCCCATGGTTTTCCGCAACCAGCCGGATTTTTATCGCAAACAACTCATAGATGAGGTCGATGTAGCCGTTCTCCGGGTAACTCCAATGAATAAAGCCGGCTTTTTTAATTTCCATCTGGGCAACGCGTCCAGCCGGGCTATTTGCGATGTAGCCAAAAAAATTGTTCTTGAAGTAAATCCAAACCTTCCCTGGTGTCTTGGCGGTGCAGAAGAATGTGTTCACATCTCTGAAGTTGACTACATCATTGAACATGATTCCCCGGTAGAAACCCTTGGTGCCGCAACCCCAACCGAAGTTGACAAGAAAATTGCTGAACTAATCGTTGAACAAATTCCGAATGGCGCTTGTATTCAGCTCGGCATCGGTGGAATGCCGAACGTTGTAGGTACGTTAATCGCTGAATCTGATCTTAAAGACCTAGGTTGCCAGACCGAAATGATGGTCGATGCTTATTACCATATGTACCAAGCCGGTAAATTAACCAATAAATATAAAGGAGTCGACAAAGGCAAGTCTACCTTCGGTTTTGCTGCCGGCAGTCAATTCCTTTACGATTGGATCGACAATAACCCATCCGTCGTTACTTATTCGGTAGGTTATACTAACGATCCTTATGTAATGGCGGCTAATGATAACTTTATGTCCATCAACAATTGTTTAGAGATTGACCTTTATGGTCAGGTATCTTCCGAGTCTTCCGGAACCCGCCATATCAGTGGTACTGGCGGACAGCTTGACTTCCACAGCGGTGCCTATATGTCTAAGGGCGGCAAAGGCTTTATCTGCTGTACCTCGAGCTTCAAAGATAAAGAAGGCAATCTCAAATCCCGGATTGTCCCGAGTTTACCCGTCAATTCAATAGTTACTGTGCCTCGTACCTTAGGTCATATTTACGTAACCGAGTGGGGTATGGCAGAGGTCGCCGGCCGGTCAACCTGGGAGCGGGCGGAATTATTGATAAACATCGCGCACCCGGACCTCAGAGACCAACTAGTAAAAGAAGCCGACAAAATGAATATTTGGCGTCGGAGTAATAAAATTGTCTAGTTAACACGGTGATAAAGTAGTCTTTATTACGGTAACGGTAAAAAGGACCCGGTTTAAAAATATTCCGGGTCCTTATCTTTTTATCTCTCAAAGATCTAAAACCTCACGTAAAACCTGAATTTGTTCAAAAAAAGTGAATACAAAAATCCCTCGCGTCTGGCGAGAGATTCTAAATTAAAATATTAGCTTCCTCTAATAATCTCTATCTCTATCTTCTTATTCTTCCCGCTTGCGGGCACTATTAAGGAAACCCTTGCATAAAACCATCGGCGTGCCGGCATCGGCAGACCCACTCACTAGATCGGCTAGACTGGCTAGAATATCTTCCACCCGACGAGGGGTAGTTCCTTCCGTTTCAATACTATCCCGCGTAAATTCATATTCACTTCCCATCTTAGCCTGTAAACGGATTTCTATCTCCTCTTGTGTTTTTCCCTCTGCATGGTAGGCATCAACCAGGTACTTATATTTAAAGCCTTCACGATAACATCCTTTTAATTTTGGGGTAGATCCAAAAGTTGTTAAGGGATCAGCTAATTCGTAAATACCGGTTGAAGGATCCCGGTAAGCACCATCCCCATAGATAATTACTTCAACCTTTTTACCCAAATCATCAGCTATTTTACGTTGAATCTGCTCGGCTACCTGGTCAGCCTCACGGGGAGGAAGCTTTAATTTATCACCAGCCGAAAGGTTGCTACCTAGTACCCCCCATTCGGACCAACTACTACCTGAGGAACATATATCCTGCAAAGTAATACAATTACTAATAATAGGAGCAACCTTAGAAAGAGTTTTTTCCCGTCGATGGATATCTGCTACGATAATCCCTTCCACTTCGAAATCACCAATTCGGGCCGGGTCATTACAAAGAAAGATTTCCGCTCGCGCACCCTCGCCTTTAATAATATCACTATACAGTTGAATGTAGTCAATACCGGTAACCGGATGAACAAAATTTGCAGCTTGGGCCTCTTCTTGCGTAAGAATATCTCCATAACCCTTCCCCAGGGAATCAGCGTAATCGTCCGGTAATAAGCGGTTCCCCACTTCATCAGTTGGATGGGATAGTTGCAAAATGATTTCTCCCTGAGGGACAGCGGCGGCAATACCTTTTAATACTAGAGAAAAACGATTCCGACTTAAAATGGGGAATAGTACCCCAATCGTGCTACAGGCTCCAGTACCCAGTTTCTCCTGTACTTGTTTAGCTATATCTTTAACTGAGACGAAGTTGTTTTGGGCCCGTGCCACCACTGACTCAGTTACACAAACTATATCACCATCATCCAGTAATCCATCCTCCGCTACCTGTTTTAATGAGTCATAAATCATCTCTACCAGATCACAACTCGGTAGAACTACCCCCATTTTCACTCCAAAAGCCATAACTCCCAGATAATCCGGCAGTTTTTGCAACGCTCGTCACCCTCTCAAATTTCTTTGCACTACATTTTCATCAGTGAATACCAGGGTAAATCCCCATAGGAAATATAACCCAACCATATCAATAATACAACCTTTAATTTTTGGAAAATGATTATTATACTGTACACATCTACTTATAAGCGAAAAGAAGTCAGTTTCGGTTGGGAAACTTGACTTCACTAATAAGGTTTTTCACGCTACAAATTTTATATGGTTATGGTTATTTTATAATTATTATTCTAGTAAAATATTTTTATATTTAATTAAACCGCTAACCGTTGCTTACTGCTTAAATACCTTACATATTCAGCACCTTTTTCCAGGGCCTTCCGGTTTAAAGCCAGCAGATTATGCTTCGAATCAGAGAAAGTAGATCGCATACTATCAATAATTGATTCCGCTTGAATTATTCCGGTTAATTCTAAAAGAGCCCCGATCATGACCACGTTAGCCACTTTTATGTTTCCCAGACTGCTGGCTAATTCATTCACCGGAATGGAGTAAGCCTCAATATCTTGCCGCTGTACCGGTTGATTTACCAAAGATGAATTAACCAAAAGTAATCCTTTAGAACGTACTTGATACTCAAAACGATTGAACGAAGGAAGATTCATGACCACGGCCACATCTGGCTGTTCAAATATCGGGGAGTCAATCTGCTGTTCATCGATGGTAATTAAACAATTAGCCGTTCCACCCCGCATTTCAGGTCCGTAAGCCGGAACAAAACATACTTCCCGCTCCTCTAACATCCCGGCATAAGCCAAAAACTGCCCCATAGATATTATTCCTTGACCGCCAAAACCAGCCAGAAGAAGAGTTCGAATCTCTCTTTCCCTCTTTTTATCCATTACAATCATTTCCTCCTCTCTTACTGCCTTTAGTTTATTCCTTCTACGGCGGCGGCTACTTTTATTTCGCCCAGAGGGTAGTATGGAATCATATTATCCGCCAACCACTTTGTCGCCTCTACTGGACTTAAACCCCAATTGGTCGGACAAGTAGATAAAATCTCCACTAATGAATATCCTTTTCCTTCTAGTTGCGTTTCAAAGGCACGTTTGATAGCTCGTTTGGTGCGCATTACGTGAGTCGCATTATGCACCGACATACGGGCGATATAAACCGCTCCTTCTAGCGTGGCCAGCATTTCAGCTACTCGGATAGGCGATCCCTGAAGCTCTTTTTTTCGCCCATAGGGAGTTGTGGTAGTAAATTGACCTAGCAAACTAGTAGGTGCCATCTGCCCCCCGGTCATACCGTAGATAGCATTATTCACAAAAATGGTGGTAATTAATTCACCCCGGGCCGCAGCGTGTACCACCTCGGTCATTCCGATAGAGGCTAAATCACCATCCCCCTGATAGGTAAAAACAACTCGATCAGGAAGTACCCGTTTTATACCGGTCGCTACCGCCGGTGATCTACCATGCGCCGCCTGTTGCATGTCCACATTAAAATATTCGTTGGCCACCACGGCACAGCCTACGGGACAGGTTCCTATCGTTTTTTCCCGAATTCCCAGTTCATCTATAACTTCAGCCACTAAACGATGAATAATTCCATGTCCACACCCCGGGCAATAATGTAGAGGCTTATTGGTAAGAGCCTGGGGACGACTAAAAACTGTTTTCATAATTCACATCCTTCCCTGGTTAAGCGCTTTCTTCTTTAATTGCTGCTTCATCTATTTTACAGCCAGTTCTCCTGGCCAAAGAACATAGGGACTGTAATATTTCTTTTGGATTAGGCACAATAGTTATTTTGCTAAAAAGCTCTACCGGCACTAGACCACCGGTTGCCAAACGTACATCCTCAATCATTTGTCCTAAATTCATCTCTACAACCAAAAAGGCTCGCGCCTGTTTAGCCACCTCGGCGATAGCGGCGGTAGGAAAAGGCCAAAGACTAATTGGCCTTAGCAAACCAGCCTTAATACCTACTTCCCGCGCCATTCGAATGGCGCGTCGAGCTACCCGGGAAGCAATACCAAAGGCAACAATCACTATTTCTGCATCATCCAACATAAATTTATCGTAACGCACTTGCTCGCGCGCTATTTGTTCCCATTTTTTAGCTAAACGCTGATTATGCTTTTCTAAATCCTCCATACCCATGTGAAGCGTATAAATCTCGTTATGTTCACGATCCTTCGCTCCGGTAGTAGCCCAGGGTTTATCGACCAACGGAGGCGGTTCCTCCGGCAGTAAAACCGGTTCCATCATCTGACCGAGCATTCCGTCTCCTAGAATTAATACTGGGTTACGATACTGATCAGCCAAGGCAAAAGCTTCCCAGGTCAAATCGGCTAATTCCTGAATAGAAGCCGGGGCTAAAACTAGGTGTCGATAATCTCCGTGACCTCCACCCCGGGTGGCTTGAAAATAATCCGCCTGACTTGGTTGAATGCCACCAATACCCGGCCCCCCACGCATGATATTAACAATGACGGCCGGTAGATCAGCTCCAGCTAACATGGAAATACCCTCTTGTTTTAAACTGATACCCGGACTAGAGGACGACGTCATTACGCGAGCACCAGCTCCGGCGGCCCCATAGACCATACTAATCGCGGCCAATTCGCTCTCCGCCTGTAAAAAAATCATATCTACCTCCGGCATTCGCCGGGCCAGGTACTCAGGTAATTCACTCTGCGGAGTGATGGGATAGCCAAAAAATGCCTGGCATCCAGCTCGAATCGCTGCTTCCCCTATTGCTTCGTTACCTTTCATTAATACTTTTTTGCGTACCAATCTTTCTAACCTCCATTCCTACCCCAACCAATACGTATATTTATTTATCCTTTAGTTTAATACCTTAAGCCGTCTGTTTATGAATTTCGATAACTAAATCCGGACACATACGGGCACACAAAGCACAGCCCGTACATTTAGCTTTATCGAGCAATACTACCGGATAAAATCCTTTGCTATTTACCTGATCCGAAGTAGACAATAAATCCTGCGGACAAGTAGCTTGACATAAACCGCAACCTTTACATAATTCTACGTGCATGATCATTTCAACCATATAAAACACCTCTCTGATCTTACATCATAAAATATAAAAACCCCTCGCCCCATATTCCAGGGACGAGAGGTTATTACTCCCGCGATACCACCCAAGTTGCCGCCCTTATGGGCAACCACCTCGTTATGTGACAATCATCACACCGCATTTTAACGGACGCACGCCGGCCTCACTTACTAAACCACCGATTGTTCAGCGGGCAACTCCGGGAGGATATTAAATAAAGCCATGGTGCTGAGATCCCAGCTTCCTCAACTCTCTGTAACCACTTCTGCCTTATAAAACAAGTTCCCATCACAGTTATTATGCTTTAATTTAGTACGTTTATTTATCACTTGCAATATATTAGCGTAAAAATGCTTGCCTGTCAACCTAATCCTTAGTATAATAGATTTAGAATTATGAATATTAAGAATATGATATACTATTCACAAAGTTTCCTATGCAGATAATTATTATTTTTAAAATAATCATCAAAATTTTTTGAATAATAAGAGGAATTCGAAAGAAAGCGTCGAATAAGAATTTATAGAAAACCATCACGGAAATTATCACCAGACCGGTCTATCTGAAGTAACCATCGGCATATATGATTTAATAAGATACCCCGTTCTTTAAAGTCGGTTGTAGCAGGGGCCCTTAGATTTAGATGTCTTTTATTAATAAGTAATTTTTCATCTTTTGAATCGTTTGCAAGGGCATGGGATTTATTCTTTAATTCTCTCTGGGTCCCTTTAAGCTCAACATAACTCCAAAAGAAAGGAGGTGTAATAATGAAAAGAGCCCCCCCGGGGTTACAGTGTTAGAACAATAGGGACTATTATAGAAAAACAATCTTTATTTATGCCCTTTATTGTTAGAATCTTTCGCTATATCTGAATAAAATATTATTTTACGTATTATTTAAATTTTTAAACAAGGAGGTATATTAATATGGCCGATCACGAACACGTATTTGCTAATCCAGCACCCGCGGGTTTAATTGCTCTGGCGATGGCCTGCTGGACTTTCTGGGCCATGTATACGGGTAGAGTAACCGGTGGAGCTGCTCCAGTTCTAGCCGCCTGGATGATAGGCGGAGGGCTTGTTCAATACGCTACCGGTTTAATAGAATTACGAAATGGAGCTATTAAAGGCGGTTGCGTCTTCCTGTTCTTCGGTGCCTTCTTCATGTTCGTTACCGCCCTCAGTCTGATCACCAAGTATCTCTTGGCTCAAAATGGAATGCCGTTTGATGCTCGCATCGAAGGGTATGCCTGGATGGCTTGTGCTATCGGTTTAATTCTGTTTACCCCGGCTTACGCCACAAAAAGTCCCAAATTCATGTTTTTCCTGGTCGTAATTGTGGATATTTGTTTAGTTTTGATTGCCCTTATGGACATGAACGCTATTCCCAAAGCAGTTTATGCGCCACCGACCGGTTGGATGCTGTTCGTCGTAGGTTGCATGGGACTCTACCTGGCCGGAGGAATTATGATCAATAGCGAATATGGCCGGCCGATTGTGCCGCTTACTACCCCACTAGTTAAAGATACACCAAAGAAGGGGATCGCCGCTTAAGTTAACAAAAAAAATAGCCCCTCGGTTGAGGGGCTATTTTTTTGTTATTTTCTTGTCCATTTATAACGGTTAACTATGACCGATATTCTTATCTTTACCGGTAATCCCGGCAGACACGATAAATTGCAAGGCCTGTTCTGCTTTTACGTCTAGTAGCTCAACCCTCTCCCGTGGAACTAAAAGGGTAAAACCAGCCCATTGCATGCTCTGCATAACGTATACGGCTACATAATCTTTTAACCCAAAACTCTCAACTTCTTCTGCCGTAAGAAATCCTAAAATCTTAACCTTCTCGTCACCGGGAAGACTAATCATAACCACTTTGCCTAAATAATTTTTATTCCCCAGAAGGGCATTAACCGTATCTTTAATAATGTTATATACTAGTTTAATCAGCGGAGTTCGGCCAAAAATCCGATCTATATAATCAAATACTCTCCGACTGAGGAACCAATTACTGAGAATACCGACTATAGTTATTAGAATCAAGGTAGTTAAGATGCCTAGACCGGGAATATTAATCCCCAACCGTATAAAGTATTTTCCTATAATACCATCTGTAATTTTAAAAATCGCCACTACAATATACAGGGTCAAAGCGACCGGAAGAAAAGTTAAAATTCCCTGTAAAAAATAACTGAATAATTTTTTCACAAACTCACCTCTACCTAAATTATATAAGGGCCATCTTTTGGGCCTCACGCTTTAATTCGTTTCGAAAATCGGGATGGGCAATATTAATTAAGGCCAAGGCGCGCTGCCTCAAACTTTTCCCCCGTAGATGTGCTACCCCGTATTCCGTGACAACATAATCCGTATCGTTCTTAGTTACGGATACAATCGAACCCGGCTTCAAACAAGGTACAATTCGAGAACCCGATCCTCGATTATAAGTTGAAGGTAGAACTAAAATGCTTTTGCCACCCCGGGAGTGCATTGCACCGCGGCAAAAATCAACTTGTCCTCCAGTCCCACTGTAATAATTGTAACCAATACTTTCCGAGGCACACTGTCCAAATAAATCGATCTCTAAAGTAGCGTTAATGGCCATCAAATTAGGATTATGACTGATAACGTCCGGATTATTCGTATAAGAGGCCGGATGAAGTTCCACCATTGGATTCCGGTGAATAAAATCATAAATCTTCTTTGTACCTAGAGCCACCGAAGCAACTACTTTGCCTGGATTTAAAGGTTTATAGCGGTTATTAACGACTCCTTTTTCTACTAACTCCACAATATTATCACTAATCATTTCTGCATGTATACCTAGGTCTTTCTTCGACAGGAGATGCTTGACTACCGAATTAGGGATATCGCCAATCCCCAACTGCAAAGTAGCTCCGTCAGGAATCTGCTCTGCGACCAATCCCCCGATAACCTCCGCCTCCGGTGAACTTTTTCCAAACGAAATTTCCGGCAGTAAGCAATTATTTTTTACCACGTAATTCACCTCAGAAATATGAATCCGGGTGCGTCCGAAGGTAAAAGGCATATGTTGATTCTCTTCTACGATGACTAAGCGGGCTTTTTCAATTACTTCATAATTATAGGTTACCGCAGTCCCAAAGGAAAAGTAACCCTCTTCATCCATTGGGCTTACGGCTGCTAGAAAAACGTCGGGTTGAATATGTTCTGAGAGAAAATAAGGTAATTCATGAAAATGATTAGGCGTATAATCACACCATCCCTCATTGATTCCTTTACGTGAATGTCGACTACTAAACCAGGCATTAACCTGAATATGCGGCGCCGTTTTCTCTTGTAAATAAGAGTAAGGCCGCATAGGTAAATTGTGATGGATAGTTACCCCCTGTAAATCTTTTCTTCGTCGAAAAAGTGCCTCGATTAGCCCATAAGGTTCCGCGGGTCCAGTAGAAAGTACTACCTGCGTATGGGGCCGAATATGTTTTACCGCCTCTTCTACCCCTACTAATTTATTTTGGTATTCAGCCTGAACACCACCGGAAAATGGTTTATTTTTACATTCTAATAACATGATTTCCCTTTCTCTCCTATTTTAATCCTTAAATCTAGTTTAGTTATGAATTAAGTATATACTACCCTTCGAGCGTAGTCATCTTTTAATTGAACGGATAACTTAACCCTGAATAAAATATTATCTGACAAATAATTCAAGGTATATCGATTATACGTCTACGGATAATAAACTTCAGGAGGTGAAAAGATGGACGATAAAAAAGCTAAAAAAGTAGATATGGATACTCTGAGAGATGCTCTTAAACACCGCGAATTGCATAAAGGGGATTTCTTCCAAAGTGAAACCGACGAGGAGGTTTACGGAAGTGAATTTTGTTAAAGCATATACTTAAAGCTTAATAGTACCAGACAATAGGTTCATTACAGGAGGTGGTTAAAAAACCCCTCCTTTTTATATGCAGAGATATATTCAGAATTAAATGGACTTTCATAATTCCTAAACAATTGTTACAATTAAGGTAATAAAAGGGGGTTGATCCATTGAGCCGCGGTCATATTAGGCCTTGGAATTACTCGATCATGTCTGATTTAGTAGAAGTAGCTCAGGGCCAAAAACCAGCCGATCTATATTTTGCTGGTGGTAATTTAATTGATGTTTACAGCGGGACCCTACGTAAAGCTAATATAGCCATACGCCAACAGCGCATCGCCTACCTTGGTTTGTCCGAAAAAATGGTAGGTCCTGAAACTCAGATAATCCAGGTAGAGCATAAATATCTTTCACCTGGATATATTGATCCGCATGGTCATCCTTTTCAACTGTATAACCCAAGCAGTTATGCCCAATATGTATTAAGATATGGAACTACCTGTTCCATCAATGATACATTGCTTTTTTTAGGAACCATGAAAATAGATAATTTATTGGACATGGTGGAAGCTTTAGCTGGCTTACCCATAAAAATGCTTTGGAGCGCGCGACTTGATCCCCAAACCTTATCCCATGAAGAAAACCCGCGTTTTTCCTACTCCAATATTCGTCGTTTGATTGATCATCCCCTTTTTTTACAAGTAGGAGAGGTTACCGATTGGCCTGCTCTCCTGGCCGGAAACTGCAACATGCAGCGTTGGATGGTTGATACTCTAAACGCCGGAAAAAAAGCAGAAGGTCACGCTCCTGCAGCCTCCCCGGATACTCTAAATGCCCTGGCAGCAGCCGGCATAACTGCCTGCCACGAATCCATAACCGCGGAGGAAGTTATCCATCGAATAGAGTTAGGTCTTTATGCAACTTTACGGTATTCCTCTTTACGTCCGGACCTGCCTTTAATCTTGCAAGGGCTTTTACAAAAAAAGCACGTCAGCTGGGAAAGAATGATGATGACCATTGACGGGCCGGCACCTAGTCACCTGATTCATGGAGCAACTGATCACCTGATTCGAATTGCTATCCAGGAAGGGGTAGCTCCAGTTACAGCCTATCAAATGGTTACCCGAAATCCAGCTGTTTACTATGGTCTTGATTCCGAAATAGGAGGACTGGCCCCCGGCCGACTGGCTGACATCCTGGTTTTATCCGACTTAACCGAACCCACTCCCGAACAGGTGTATGCTGATGGTCGCCTAATAGTTAATGGTACCGTGCCTAATACAGAAACATTTTTATCTACGCCAAGCCTAAAATGGCCAGAGTTAGGTCTGGGCCCCCTTAAATTAGGTCAACGTAATTTAGAGAGGCTTCAAATGTTGCCCCTATATTCCAATGAGCCGGTTTATCCGATCATGGAACTGATCAATCCAGTTATTACCCGAAAAAAGGATGTCCCTATCGATACGGAAGGACTCAACCATGACGGTAAATATCTGCAAATCGAACCAAAAAGCGGCCTCTGCTACGCCGTGGTAATTACCCGGGACTACACCCGTATTGCTCACGGCATAATTCGAGGATTTGTCCAGAATTTAGACGCTCTAGCCTCTTCCTATAATATCTCTCAAGATCTAGTGATCCTTGGCCAAGACCCGGCGGCCATGCTTCAGGCCCTGCAGCGAGTGGAAGAATTAGGCGGGGGCATTGCTATGGTCCATGACGATCAGGTGATATGGGAACTACCCTTAACCTTGGGTGGCAATATGTCGGATCAAGCAATGCCAAAATTAATCCAGGTCACGCAAGAGATGGAAAAGGTGCTGCAGCAAGCCGGTCATCCCCATTATGATCCTCTGCATACCCTACTTTTTATTTCTACTACCCATCTGCCCGAAATCCGACTCACCCGCAACGGGCTAGTCACCGTTAAAGATCGCTGCGTACTGCGCCCTTCACTACCACTCTAGGAATATCCAATAAATACGCAGGACACCTGCCCTCAGCGCCCAGAACAGGTGTCCCTAGGGTACGGATGGTGCACCATCTTTCCCCTCTAATAATATATTATAGATCATTAGAACTAAAATTGATACTATCTTATTTGAAGTATTATGTATGCTTAACTTTAACCCCCTAATAAAAAGATAAATCTGGCCTAATCTAAGACGTATTGTAGTAGAAATTATAATTACCGGGTAATACTAAGCTTAGAGGTGAAAGGCATGAAAAGTGACGGACATTCCAGACCTCGGTTTATTTCCCTGGCTATCTTTATCCTGGGCTTGATCCTCGTCTGGTCCGGCATTTACGCCACTGGGTGCAGTCTTAAGCCCCAGCCCCAAAAATCATCGCCGAACGAAACGAATAAATCGAATAACGCTATGAAGGCGTCTAATGATTTAAAAACGCTTCTTTCCGATCTGAATACCATCGTTCTTACTTTAACCATACCCGCTGGAATGAGCGAAACTCCTCCAGAACTAATAAACCCTTCGTCGCAGACCGGTGGCGACTCCAGCTCCCGGAATCAAACGGCGACTAATCAAAGTCCGTCCAACCAATCCAGGCCCTCCGGCAAAGCGGAATCAGGCAATCAAAAATCCAACGATCAAAATAAAGATCAAGAAAAAGATAGTAAATCAAACCTAACTGATGATACAACGCAAAATAAAAATCAAAAGCCCTCTACCCAGAAAAATACAACCGGGGCGATGCAACCTACCGCCCCGGAAAAAGGAACAAACGAACAAGCTGAATGGGATAAAGTTGATATGTTGGTACAAGGCCTCCATCAAAAATGGAATTCCCTTGAGCCACAAATTATTGAACAAGGTAGTCACCCGGAATGGATCACTGGTTTTGAAACTCAGTTAACTAAACTTACCAATGAAACGAAAGATCGTAAAGTTATAACTAGTTTGCTAACGGCTAATGAAGCGTATCAATATATTGCCTATTTTTGGGGATTATTCCCTAACCATTCGCCACCCGAATTGCACCGGCTGCGGTACCACACCAATGCCATATTGCTGCAATCCCAGGTAAAAGATTGGTCTTCGAGCAAAGGACACCTTAATCAACTAAAAGAGGAATGGGACCATTTGCGCCCTCAACTAGCAGAAGGTGAACAAAATTTAACAAGCCAGTTTGAATTAAGCCTTTTGGATCTTCAAACGGTTTTAGAAGAAAAAGACGAGGAATTAATTAAGATAAAATCAATCGTCGTTTTAAGTAATATTCGTAAACTGGATAAACAATTCAGCCAAAAACAATCCGAAAACAAATCTGAGCAAGGGCCGGAAAAAACACCAAAGTCACCATAATTTTCAATGTACCGGAATCCGAGCTTCTTCAACCAGCATAGGCAATAATTTTATCGGTTCGTAAAATAGATACTCTTCACATCGATCACATTCACGACCGGTAAGAGTAGACTCCAGACCACAACGATTACGGTAGGCATTAACATAACCCACCATCCTTTGAGGAAAAACGTGTTCGATAAATAGGTATTCGTAATCTCGAACCTGACTCCGTACAAAAGTCCTGAACCAGTTACCCGGACCCCGGTGACCGGTTAAGCTTTGTAGACAGTAGGCCATTTCTCCTAGAGTTGGCTTACGTCCTTTTTTACAAAGTAGATTAAGAATGCGGATGGAAGATTTAAGCATGGCATTATCAACTTGATACTCATAATTAAATTCATTACACACTGCAGCAAAAGGTTTAAATATCCGTTGATATAATTCATTTTCTAGCACCTGACTATAAAGTAAAACCGGAGCCGTAAAATCGATATCAATTTCCGTTTTGGCATATACTTTTAAATCGTTTTTTATATACTCAGCCGCTAGAATCAATTCCTTGGATTCATTGGTTAATTGTTCCCAATTAGATTTTAAAATATTGCGGGCTCTACAAAAAACATTTTCCTGACCATATTCTTTCTTGAATTCACGTACTAGGTCCCTAAGAATCATACTCATCCCCTGTTCAAAACTGCTAGCGCGCTGTTCATGATCCTCCAAAGTATTAAGAGTATTACGCAAGGTAGCAGCCTGATTGCTTAAACGATCATAAGTTACGCGAAACCAAAAAGATAACTGCCCCCTAACTTCAGTTGTAATCTCTTTAATCATAACTGGCAGGATGGCAGTATATCCTTCATTAACTAATTTATTCGCTTCTTCGATAGTAAATACATATCTCTGATCTAAATTCACAATCATGGTTATGTTATTACAATGTTGGCAACTTAAAAACTGGATTAAGCCTAAACTATCCCAAGGAACTGGTTTGCTAGTATCTAATATACGTTCAACTTTTCCGGATTCTGACTTGCTTTTTATCAATACCGGTCGAAAATCTTCGGGTCCTTTAAAACGGTAGAAACACCGAGGGCAATCTTCAGGACTGAATTTGGGAACCAGGTAAGCATTGATCTCTTTCAATGTCCTCCCTCCCTTCAGGAAATTACCACACTCCTATCCCAGTATTTATAGATTTATACAGCTAATTATTTAGAATATTTCGACGCTATCCTGAAAAATACCTTTTATATTAAGAAAAAACTTTCCACCATTTTCCGACAAGATTAGAAAAAATTCTGATTATCTACCGGTATGACCAAAGCCACCGCTCCCGCGTTCCGATCTTTCTAGTTCACTCGTTTCAATTAAGCAGACCTCTTCCGTCTTTTTAACGATCATCTGGGCCACCCGCTCTCCCCTTTTTATCCACTTAGGTTTGGCCCCTAAATTCCACAAACGTAACCTTATTTCCCCTCGGTAATCCTGGTCAATAGTCCCGAAGTGAATAATAATATCGTCCCGAAAAGCCAGGCCACTACGACCCCTTACCTGGATTTCGTAACCAGGAGGTAATTCTACGGCAATTCCCGTGCGGACCGTAGTACCTCCAGGTATCGGTTTTAACTCCACATCTTCAATCGTATACAAATCAAAACCAGCACTTCCGCTAGTAGCCCGGGTAGGCAATAAAGCCTCCGGATGGAGCATTTTAATTTTTAAGGGTACTCGATTTATTAACACATGCTACACGGCATTGATTTCCGTCATTAATACTTTCTCCTTGTTATTTATATTTTTAGTCGTTACCTAATAATTAATTTATTATTATAAAATTGATTCATCCCCATATATTTCAATCTGGTCCCCCTCTTGTAGTACATCGGTAAACATCGCATCTCTTCCGTTTAGTTTTAGATTAATCTTGCCCCTAAACTGAATAAAATCTAGCCCAATATGATTTAATACCTCCACAAAAAGATGTTCGCGCTCCCCTTTCAGAAGGACTTCTTTATCATTAACCGTCACCTTAATTCCGGATCCTCCGGTTGAGGGGAAATCGGTTTGATCTTCTTTAGAAGCATCAACCAGCTTAAGTAAAAGATCGATACGATCCCCGTCTTTTAGACAATAATCTTCGGGGGCCGGATTTCCATTAACGTGAAACGTGTAGCGTTCTAGATCAAATTTTTCTTCCCTCGCTAATTCGGCGAGGGTGTGTGGATAGATAATCGTCAGTTCATCGCCATTATTAATCCTAGTTTCATAGCCAACCGGTTGTCCATTCAGGTAGCAAAGAGGTTCTATAGTACGGATTTGACCATTTAAGATAATGCTTATCCCGGGATAATTAATAAGATAATCTTTAACCCAGGCCACAGCATCTTGTCCATGTTCAGCCTCCACTATTACTATTTTATCTTGATTATGCACCGGCGTTTGCAGGCTAGCCGGTTGGTTGTTAACATATATTTCCGCTGGTTTAGGCATTCCTCCCTGTACCACCTCTCGCCGACCATTAAGTTTAAATTCTAATTTCTTCCCGTTTTTCCCAATTAACCGGTGTGAATCATAGCCTAAAAGAGCAATGGCACTGACTACATCCATTTCCCCGGAATTAAATAATTTATACTCACGTTCGTTTACCTGCAAAGTTAAAAAGTCGTGCCCATATTTTTTAACCGTTACTGAAGCAATACCTACTACCGTAACTCCTTCTGGCCCATCAATCTCCTCTTGCGCGGCAACAATCCCGGGAATATTATGCCGGCCGCGAATGGCTACCCGATTCTCCGGCAGCTCCAATTTACGCGCCAAGTTCTCTGCCAAACCCGGAGTTTGGGCTCCCCCACCCACACAAAAAACTGCATTGGGACTTTGGCCGCCGTTAAGCGCCTGAATCTCTCGAGCAATAGCATCGGCTAATCGTTCCAGATCAGGACTAATAGCGGTTACGACATCTTCGCTAGAAGTGGTCTCCTCTAAACCTAAGACGTTTTGATACCCTATTGTACCCCCTGAGGCGATATTCTTTTTGATATATTCGGCCATTCCAAAATCAACTAAATATCTTTCGATTATCACTTCTGTGATTTCGTCACCGGCAATAGGCACCATACCATAAGCCACAATCGAACCTTTACGGGTAATCGCAATATCTGAGGTTCCAGCTCCTATATCTACCAGGGCCAGATTCAACAACCGAAAACTTTCCGGAATAGCAATATCGATAGCAGCGATAGGTTCCAAGGTTAAGCTGATGGAATCCAGGTCTACCCTCTTTAGTACGGAAAAAAGACTATTCACGACCGTATCAGGTAGAAAAGTTGCCAATACCTTAACGCCAATCACTTTTCCCTTGTGGCCCAGCAAATTAGGCGTTAACCATTTATCCAGGTAATAGGAAACTACAGTATAGCCTACGCAATAATACTTTTGTTTCGATGCATTGTTCTGTTCAGCGGTCAACGCTTCATGCGCTTGACGTAATCCTTCCAGTTCTAGACTATGGACTACTTCCTCATTAATCTCCTGGTTTTCATCAATCTCTTTTTCTACAT
>JAAYQE010000066.1 GCA_012519455.1 Syntrophomonadaceae bacterium | reverse complement strand
TTTCTCGGACCAGGGACATCCCCCCCTGACCCGGGCCGAAAACTTTCGCACTTAGGCAACGGAAAAGGTGAAAATCATCTTCTGGGTCGACCAGACACCAGAAAAAGGCCAGAACCTCTCGTACCTCCCGCTCCGCCAAAAAGCTTTCGCGACCGACCATCCGGTAAGGTATTCCCTCCTGCAGGAAACACTCCTCCAACTGCTCCCCCTGGCGACTGGTCCGAAAGAGAACGGCGATATCGGAGAATCCCCGGGCTTCTTCTTCCTTCGCTTCCCGGCCTCCCACAGGTAAACCACCGCCCTGCCCGTGGGATTGAAGCATGGTGGTACCTCCCACCAAACGGTTGATTTCCTGAACAATGGCAATCCCCTCGGCCATCTCACTAGATACTTCCCAGTGCTGAATTTTGCAGTCGTATTTTCGTACCGGTCTCAATTTTAAAGCCATTTTTAGGGCTGGCGTCGGTTCCTGATCTACCTTAGAGTTGAGGCTTTCCGGGGTAGACGCCCCTTTCACCGTAGAAATAGATTCCCGATCTCTATCCGCGAGAAGCCAATTTTCCGAATTATGAGCATTATTGGCCACCACTTCTGAGGCAGCCCGCAGAATGGTAGGGGTGGAGCGGTAGTTTAAGCTGAGCTGGCAAAACCGCGCTTCTGGAAAGTCTGCCTTGAGTTGCCAGAAAAACCGATAGTCGGCTCCCCGAAAACCATAAATAGCCTGATCCGGGTCCCCAATCACGAAGGTACTGGTTCCTTTCCCGGCCCAGGACTTAACCAGCCGGTACTGGACCGGGTTAACATCCTGAAATTCATCGACCAGAAGGTGGGTAAACCGGGTTAACTCCTCTGGTTCTGCGGCTGTACTATCCGAGGTTTTCCGCCAGGATTCACAAAGATTGACTGCTTCCAAAAGAATATCATCGTAATCTAGGGCTCCATATTCCGTCAGCCACTCCTGGTAGGCTCTGTAAAGAGGACGAAGTTCTTCGGAAACCTCAGAAGAAGAAAAGGTATGCCCACAACTCTTGAGAAATGAAATCTCCCGGTGGAGCTTGAGTAGTCCTTTAGACCTTTTTTTATTGCTCTCCGGCCAGACCTCCTGAAGCAGACTTTGGGAGTCTATGGCATCAAGAACAATTAATCGGTTGCCTCCCAAACCCCTCTGATTCCTCTGGTTGCGAAGCAGGTCCAGACAGATGCTGTGAAACGTCCCAATGGTTATGGATTGAACTACTTTGGCATCGCCTAGGAGTTCCATCAGCCGGTGGCGAATCTCCTGGGCTGCTTTATTGGTAAAGGTTACCGCGGTAAGGTGGTGGGGCGAAACGCCCCGCTCTCCGATCAGGTAAGCAATACGATGGACCAGGGTACGGGTCTTTCCGGTACCCGGACCGGCTATTACGATCACCGGCCCTTCCTCCGTGGTTACTGCTTCTCGCTGTTCCGGATTAAGACCAGCCAGGATTTCAACCGGATTTAGTATTTCCTCACTAACCACGGTTACGTCGGGTGCTTCCTCGCTAACCTCGATTAACCCTAGATGAGATATATCCTCGCCGGCCCCTGGGTGTAGCGCGTGAACCCCCAGGGGTGCCCAGTGTGAACTTCCCCCGGTATGAGACATCTCCTTACTGGCTGCTGGGTGTTCCGGAGGCACTGGAATACTCTGATTTTTAGTCCTTTTCTGCTTCGGTTTTACCGCTGCTTTGGATAGGGTCTCTTCAAATAAAACAGCCTGTCCCAGAAGTTGCTCTCTTTCTTCGGGCCGAAGCAGCACTATTTTCCCGTACTCTCCATCAAAACCCGGATGGGCCTCCACCTCGCCAGTTCGCATCCTCCGGATCGCCTCTGCCACTAAAGTTCCCCCTACTTCAGCTATCTGTTCCAGGGGCGTATCCCGTAGTATCACCAGTTCCGGCCCCAACTGGGCCAGCATAGAGAAGTAATACCGTTGTACTGTTTTACTCTGCGGCCCAACACCCACAGCTGAGGAAATTACTTCTGGGAGAGGAACTAGGCTTTCAAAGGGCCGAGCGGCTTCGGGTCGAATCCCCTCTGCCCGGTCGGCCAGTTCCTCCACCCGATGCAGTACGCCTACCGTTACTTTGCGGCCGCACAAAGAGCAAACCCCGGCAGCGGTCCGGGTTTGAGATGGCTCCCAGCAGACCTTACAGTTCCGGTGTCCGTCATAATGGTATTTTCCTTCTTCCGGAAAGAACTCTAGGGTCCCTAAAAAGCGGGATGCGTCACGCTCTCGCAAAGCCGCCCGAATACTCGGATAGGAAAGTTCGGTATCAAAAAGATTAGCCTCCCGGGACAAATTCCGAGGGGAGTGAGCATCTGAGTTGGAAATCAGGGCCAGACCGTCCAAAGCCGAAAGACGCCAGTTCATAGGAGGGTCCGAAGAGAGACCAGTTTCAACCGCATAAATATAATCCTTCAGGTCTTCGAAACATTCTTCCATGGTATCAAAACCGGAGTTGGCTCCAAAAAGAGAAAAATGCGGGGTCCAAATATGCGCAGGGATAAAGAGAACTTCCGGACATACTTCGAGGGCCATTTCCAGGAGATGATGACTATCCAGGCCGAGGATAGGCCGACCATCCGAACGGATGTTACCAATACCCTCCAGGCGACGGCTTAATTCATCCGCTGCTTCCAGACTCGGTAAAACCAGAAGATGATGCACCTTTCGCACCCGGCCCGCTTTTTTGTAGATAGTACTTATCTCACCCGAAACGACAAAGCGAACTGGAGAACTGCCCGGCGGTGGTTGGATCCGGTCAAACTGATGAAACTCCTCTCGAAGACGATAAAGACCCTCCTCCGCTGGCTCCAGCTTGGTTCTTAGTTCTTCTCGCCATGCGGGATGGGTAAAATCGCCGGTACCCAAAACCGTAATCCCCTTATAAACCGCCCATTGATGGAGATTTTCCGGATTACAATCTCGACTGGTCGCCCGGGAGTAGTGGGAGTGAATATGTAAATCGGCGACAAATTTCATGCAACATCACCTGCTCCTTTTAATACTAATAAGCTGTTCGACAATTTCTGTATAAAGATTTCCACGCCTCTTCTAAAAATAGTTCAGCTTTTTTCTATTATACACTAATGCTTAAAGCCAAAGATTACCCTCCGATAACCTTGGCTTTTATTCAATGCGTAAAGCTATTGAAAACTATTCTGTAAAGAAAACGCTTTCAATTCCCCAATGGCTTAATAAACTTGCCGTTGAAAAAAACATCAATTTTTCCCTTCTAGGCCCCTATGACACATCTTTGAAACAACTTTATAATAGAGTGGACACATGTTGAAAGGGGGGTATTACCATGCTCGATATTCTGATTGTTGAAGATGAACAGGCTATCGCCAATTTGATATACATAAATCTGAGTGACGAGGGTTATCGCTGTACCTGCGCTTTTGATGGAAAGCAGGCTGCCGACATCGTTGAAAAAGAAAATTTCGATCTCATTTTGCTTGATATTATGCTGCCAGAAATTGACGGCTATGAGTTGCTCGAATATATTAAACCGCTTGGAACACCCGTAATTATCATTACCGCCAAGGGTGCAGTCAACGATCTAATAAAAGGACTAAAACTCGGAGCGGACGACTATATCGTCAAGCCATTCCAAATCGGTGAACTGTCCGCACGGGTAGAAGCGGTTTTACGCCGATCCGGTAAGAGCGAAAAACAATTATCTTTCCATGATGTTGTTATCAACATTGATTCCCGACAAGTAAAAAAAGATGGCCAGATTATCGACCTGACCGTTAAAGAGTTTGATTTGTTGGTTGAGCTTGTACGTAATAAAAATGTGGCACTTTACCGCCACCGTCTCTACGAAAAAGTTTGGGGAAAAGAATTTACTGGGGAAACGCGGACCCTGGACTCTCACATCCAACGTCTGAGAAAAAAGCTCGGTTGGGAGGATTGCATCAAGACCGTCTTTCGCATTGGCTACCGATTGGAGGGATAGGATGTGAGGCTGTTCGCAAAAATATTCCTTTGTGCAACGCTTGTATTAAGTATAGCCCTCTCTCTTTCGGGCTATTTGCTGATCACTTCATCCTACAAAAACGCCATCAATCGTGAAACGGAACGTGCGCTTGACGAATACCAATATAATAAATTTTCCGTACAGGCTGCGCTCCTGATAAATGCGGACAGCTTTCCCGATGCTTTTCCCTTGGATTACGGCAGTCCGGCAGCACTTTTTGCAGAAGATAAATCTCTTGTTTTCTCGAACTTGCCGCTTGAATCTCAATTTAAGATGCTTGATATGGTATCTGACGATATAGTGACGTACCGCGTTGAGCAAATTGGTTCAAAGCCATATATCATGGTCTGCGGAAAACTTGTCCAAAGCGGAAAAACGCACTATTTATTAGTTGCTTCGGACCTAAACTCAGTTAGCATACAAAGAGACGAAATGATTCAGAGCTTTGGACAGGTATATTTTCTTTCTCTTAGCATCAGTATGCTTCTAATACTTGCATTTTCCGCATTGCTTACGCGTCCGATCAAAAAGCTAACCAAAGCATCTGCGCGAATTGCAAGAGGTCATTACGATAAACGGCTTTCAGTTTCCGGTGGTGACGAAATTACTGAACTTTCCGAGAGTTTTAACATAATGGCAAAGGCTATTGAGGATAAGGTAGACGAATTATCCGCAAACGCCCAGCAAAAAGAAGATTTCGTTGCAAATTTCGCCCATGAACTCAAGACCCCTCTCACCTCGGTGATTGGGTATGCGGATATGATTTATCAAAAAGACCTGCCCCGCGACGATGTACGGAATGCCGTGAGATATATTATAGATGAGGGCTTACGTCTAGAAGCGTTATCATTAAAACTTATGGATTTGATAGTACTGAATCGTCAGGATTTTATTTTGGAAGAAATGCCTGTTGACGAGTTACTGGAAAACATTGCTCAAACTTTAATGCCCTTGTTTGTAGAAATGAAGATAGAATTGCTATTTGAAACCGATCACGCTTATATCAAGGTTGATTATGACTTATTCAAAACCCTTTTATTAAACCTCATTGACAATTCTATTAAGGCCGGCAGTACGAAAATCAAAATCTCCGGCAAACAGTACGGTAGACGGTATTGTATAAGTGTTGCCGATAACGGGCGCGGGATCCCGGCACATGAAATAGAGCGCATTACCGAAGCGTTCTATATGGTAGATAAATCCCGTTCGCGTAAGCAGCACGGCTCCGGATTGGGGCTAGCTTTAGCTTCAAAAATTACCGCAATCCATGGGGCAACTCTCAAATTTGCCAGCGAGGAACAAAAAGGCACCTTAGTTGAAATAAATCTGCTCTGCGAGGAGGTTGAGACCGATGAATAAGCAAGATATATACACAACTGTGGGGGTTGCGTTTTCACTCATGATCGCCTTTTGTGGGTGGATACTGACAAACACCCTGCTCGATAAACAGGAAACCGTACTGCTTTCCGTAACCGGGAGCATCCATGCCCCGTCGGTATTGGGAACTACGGCTGGAACGGGCAATGATGCGAATTCAAACTCAACTCCAAAAATCAAGACAGAACTCATAACTGATGAAACGAAGCTTGAAGAAGGGGTGATGGCCAAGATATTAGCAAACTGGAATGCTCCCAAAAGCCATGCCCGGCCACATGAACCGGTTGAGGGCCAGCTCAGCATGGAACAGGCTATTACCGCGGCAAAAAATGGATTATCCCATTTCAATACACATGGGATCATTCCACCGGAACTGCTCAAAGATGAATTTACTCGTACTAACGCTTCTCTTTGGGAGAATCAGCCGGCCATCAAAGAGAATCAATCGGATACGCGAGTCAAGGTAAGCATGGAACTACCACCAGAATACAGTTATTGGGCAATCACGTTTGGCAATGAAAAAATGAGTGTGCAGCTGACGCTCAACGCCGTAACCGGGGCGATATGGAGAGCTGATATTTTTTCATATCAGGCTGGAACAATATTTGCCAATCTTGATGTGGTGGAAATGGTGGAGATATATGCGGCTTACTTGGGGCTTAACGGCGGAGACTCCCTTAGCTTCAACGAAACTTGGGCATCAAAAGGATTTGCGGGGGATATTATTAGTGTTACGGCGACAAAAAATGAAACAGGAGTGGACAGCACGAAAAGTTATAGCGGAATATCCTTATATTTATCCGAGTTTGGCCGTTCGGCCAGGTACATGAATATTGTGGTGGAAAAATAAGTGATGCCACAGTAAAATTTTCCGCTCAGGAGTAGATATTACAACTATGACACATCTAATATCGCTCCCCCCTATATTATTTATCCAAGTGATTTTCTTTAATATATCTTTCAATTCCCTCAATTTTTCCTAAATTTTTTTTCAAAACATATGGAACATAAAATAAGTAGGCTAATACCCCAAAAAGAACTACAGGGTAATTATGGGAATTCCGATAAATCCACCTGGGGAATTAGCCTGGCTTGCGCGGCCCGGTCTAGAAGCGTGGTAACGGCCTTATACCCTATTTCGCCGATATTCTCGGAAAACTCATTCACGTAAAGCTCAATGTGGGCTTGGGCTACTTCCGGCGATAACTCTTGCGCATGTTGCATTACGTACGCTTGTGACGCCTCCGGATGGGTCCAAGCGTATCTAACTGACGCCCGAATCCATTCCGCAATTTTGGCTAGTTCCAAGGATCTTCGAGCAACAATGGCGCCTAATGGAATGGGCAGGTTGGTATCCGCCTCCCACCAACTGCCTAAGTCGACCAGGCAGGTTAGCGCATAGGCCGAATAGGTGAAGCGGGCCTCATGGATCACCAGCCCGGCATCAACCAACCCATCACGGACCGCCGGCATAATTTCCTGAAACGGCATAACCACAATTTCACCCACGCCCCCCGGCACCTGCTGCGCGGCCCATAACCGAAAAAGCAAGTAGGCAGTTGAACGTTCACTCGGTACCGCTACCCGTCGGTTTGCTAGCTCCGCTGGTTCCATAGTAAGACCTGCTCTGTTTGAGGTAAGCAGCAGGGGCCCGCAGCCTCTGCCTAAGGCACCCCCACAGGGCAGCAGCGCGTATTCGGATAATACCCACGGTAGAGCAGCATATGAAATTTTAATTACCTCCGGTCCGTTAGGACCGGCCGCCATACTATTCGTAAGGTCAATATCCGCGTAGGTGACCTCCAGCTTCGGAGCGCCGGGTATTAGTCCGTGTACCCACGCGTGAAAAATGAAGGTGTCGTTAGGGCAGGGAGAGAAAGCAATTTTCATGGCAAAACCTCCGATAATACTAAACTAGCCGCTTCTAGAACATTTAGCGCTTCTTTTATGCGCCAGGCACTCCGGTCACGGGGGCCAACCAAATTGGAGATGGCGCGGATCTCAAGCATTGGCACCCCACGATCTTGGGCGGCTAGGGCGGCACCATAGCCTTCCATTGCTTCGGCAGTTGCCCCGGGAACCCGGGCGGCCAGTTCTGCGGCTCTTGCCGCAGTTCCCGTTACGGTCGATACCGTAAGTACCGGGCCCATATTTACGGGCAGCTCAGCCTCTAAGAACCCCTCAATAACCCGATTCGCCAAACCTGCGTCGACCTCCATACTGGTCACGCCTAAGCCTAACTCATCTAAACTGCAAAACCCTTCTTGCGTTTCCGCTCCTAAGTCCGCGGCGACAATTTTATTGGCCACCACCAAGGAACCCACCTCGGCCCGGCCGGGAAAGCCGCCCCCAATACCAGCGCTAACCACCAAATTATATTCGGAATTGGCCAAAACCTTCGCCGTTTTTACTGCGGTCGCCACCGCGCCAACGCCGGCAGCCATCACGGCAAACCTTGGATCACTGCGCAGCCCACGTAATACGGCCTCCCTTTCTTCTGGAACGGCGGTTACTATCAGAACACGTAGCCCGGACTCCAATCGATATCGATCAAAACTTGTAATGCGTGTCTTTTCTGTATCTTGATTCGAATTCATTTTATTCTCTTCTCCCTGACGCTAGCCTGCGCACAAAATTCCGGATATAATTCCGGATGAGTTATTTATTCAACGACATGCGCCTATTATACTACAATCGCTTATTTAGACATGGGGCATAGACGATTAGACCGATTAAGGGCCGCTAAGCCAGCGCAGGTAGTTCCATAAAAATAGTAGGGTTTGTTGCCAATTACAGGTAAGATATCACCAAAAGTACCATTCGCTAAAACCGTGCCGGTAATCAGCAAAACATCAGCAAATTGAACTAGTTTAGGCGTATCTTTTAAGCCATCCCACACTTCCACGCCATACCTGACCTGGCCGATTACCTTCGGGTTTAAATCAGTGATCCGGACGTTCTCGGCACCAAATCGTGCTTGACAATGCTCCAACAAGGCCGGTTGATATCCAATAATACCCACTTTACAAGCCCCATGTTGACTAAATAGATGCTCAGCGATGTAGCGCGCACACTCCTCCGGTTCATTATTTATACAATGAATAGTATTGCTGGCGAGACCGAGTTTCTTAGCTAGGGCATTTAATACTGCCACTGCTAAGGCCTGATGTCCCGGTCGGTCCGTTAGTTCCTTTAATAAATTTCCTAAAGTTCCGCGGAAAGAAATAGGATCCGCAGTAAAGGCCTGCCCGATGCAGCCCTGTATGTCTGCTTGAAGGAGTATCTCTTTACCGGTGATTAACGGGAAATCTTGCCTTTCGGGATGCCCGATCGCTTCTTCCGGTGATAGGGCCCGACTGCTAACCTTTACTTCCAAAGCGGTGAGGGTATCATTAGCTTGCTCAATCAACTGGTTTAAGGCTTCCTTGCCTGTAATAAACGACATTACCCGTCTCCTTTCGCTTATCCTTTTTATAACTTACTATAACTTAGAATTAATATCCATTTCGATATTTACTTGCCATATTCCTGCTTTTTCGATAGTATTTTGCCTAAGCCTAAAACGGTAAAACTGGCTATCTATCCTACCTCTACTTTCTCAATATTCCACCGTAATTATTAGCGACGATCTATTCGCCTGGATACCTAAAAATTATGTGGAAAAATGGTTGAAAAAAGCGAATAGGATAATACCTCTCCATGCTCTGTTAATAATTAGTGGATCATGAAAAAAATAGCGGTCATATAATAAAGAAGTAATAAACCAAAATTTAGGGGGGTGCCTATGTCTCGCCGAAAAATAGTACTCGATCCCGGTCACGGGGGACAGGACCGGGCCAACCGAGGCCCCACCGGTTATATAGAGGCTGATGGGGTCCTAGATATCGCTCTAAGACTAAAACCTCTTTTAACTAAGGTGTTTGATGTATATTTAACTCGGGAAGTAGATACTACGGTTCCCCTGTACGATCGTGCGAAAATAGCCAACGACTGGGGTGTGGATCTCCTAATCAGTATTCATACTAACGCAAATTCTTCTGCGGCTCAGGGCATCGAAACTTTTCATAGTAAAATCGGAGAATGGGGGGGCCTTTTTCACGATGAGGCTAAGTACATTGCCCAATTTGTACAGGAAGAACTGGTGAAAGCTACCGGATTAAGAGACCGCGGGATAAAGACCAGAATTATCGACCGTAAAGATTCTCCCCTATACGGAATGGATTATTATGCGGTTATTCGCCGAGCAAAATGCCCAGCTATCATCATCGAAGCCGGTTTTCATAGCAATCCGCGGGAGGAGGCGCTATTGAAAACCACGGATTTTAGGCAGAAAATAGCGGAAGCAATTGCCCTTGGCCTGAAAAAGGCATATAAGGAAGATGATCAGGACCGCTTAACTTTCATTATCGGGGAAGCAACGGCTACTAGAGAACAAGCTAGGGCTTGGTTGCAGCAGAAGGCCCCGGACTGGGGTTTCTTAGTAGACTTATATTGGGATATCGCCTCTGAATATAGGATTCGACCCGATATTGCCCTTTGTCAAGCCTGCAAGGAAACAGGATTTTTCCGCTTTGGTGGTATTGTTCAACCGTGGCAAAATAATTTCTGCGGCCTGGGCGCTACCGGTCAGGTTAGTGATGGAAACACTCCTCTCTTAGGGGCCGATCCAAATCGGGTTCGCTTCCAAAAAGAGGTTCATGGCGCTATATTTATCGATCGGGCTACCGGCGTAGAAGCCCATATTCAGCATCTATTTGCTTATGCTACTAAGGAAAATCTACCGGGGGGAAAAGTTTTACTTAGCCCCCGGTTTAATCTAGTAAAACGTGGTAGTGCCCAATACGTTGAACATCTGGGAGCAGCAGAAAACCCGAGCGGTGTTGGTTGGGCCTACCCCGGCGTTGATTATGGTAAGAGTATTGTCCGCGATTATTTAGACCGTTTGTTGGTTTATGTTGCACCACCATCTCCTCCTCCGCTCAATCCGGAGCAAACGGAGACCATTCGTGAATTACAATCCCAAGTTAAGCAGCTCCAGCAAGAATTAAACCAGAACCAAAATGAGTTGGCTAGATATCGTCAAGCGGTAGCTGCCATCCAAGAAACGGTGCGGGAGTTATAGGTTAACGCTTCAATTATTCAGGCAGAAAAATATACCCCCCTTAGGCCATATTTCTTCTACATTCATCCCATGGTTTCTGGGAGTCATTTTCCTGATCTAATCCTTGAATGCTGCTATTTTCTTGGGATGTATACTTAACAAGTAGTCTCTGACGTAGCAAACGAATAAACTTTAGCTTATCAGTTGCTTTAGCTGTAAGGCCAATGTGGCTATCAATGATCGTTTTATCAAAGGCATCGATGACTAATATTTGAAAGAAAAACTGTTTTTTACTCTGAATATATACAAAGAAATTAAGACTTTTAACGGGAGAGTACGTCTTGAGCGGCTTTTTAAGCCGCGTCAGGACGTATTTTTTGTGTAAAATTCTGTATCAACAGCTATTTTCCAAAATTCTTCCTACTCCAATCAAAAATATACAACTACGAGACAATCAAGATACATTTTTGATGCAGCGACCATTTATAGTCCGTATTAAAGGAAGTGAAATTATGTCTTTACTTAACTTTAATGAAGGAAAAAATAAGATAATTGAAGTCGATGGCATACGTTATGCCCGTCTGCCCATTCAAACCCATGTTATAACAGGACAAGACAATATAACCGATGTAGTTCAGCAATATGCAGCCAAGCATATTCAGGAGAATGATATTTTGTTTATTTCTGAAAAAGCTGTGGCTTGCTCACAAAAGCGCGCGATTCCGCTAGACAAGATTCATCCCCGCAGGCTTGCACGCATTCTTGCCCGGTTTGTGTATAAATCGCCCTACGGCATTGGGTTGAGTATTCCTGAAACCATGGAAATGGCACTTCGCGAATGCGGTACGCCACGTATACTCTTTGCAGCCTTTATTTCGGCAATCGGCAAGCTTTTGGGTAAACGCGGATGGTTTTATACAATAGCGGGGCCCCGTGCTGCGAGCATTGATGGACCGGCGCCCTATACCTTGCCGCCCTACAACAAATGCGTTGTTTTAGGGCCTGATAAACCTAACGATGTCGCGCGGGAGGTGGCACAGCATCTTGGAATTGTATGTGTGATTGTCGATGTCAACAATCTTGGAGCAAAGATTTTGGGTACGTCAGATTTTAGTATCAATCGAACGCATATAACCCGTATTTTGAGAGATAACCCGTTAGGACAAGCGAGTCAATGTACGCCTATGGGAATTATCCGGCAGATTGAATAACCCCTCAAATTCAAAATGCGCTGTTTAAGAGACGATAGGACTGACCAATGAAGATAAGAGCAAAGTAATCCAGGCTGTCAAAATGGACATTCATGAACATCTTAATATCTCGAAAAATACCGGCGTTTAAATACTGACTTTCATCGATGGCCAAAATAAAGGTCTTGTGTTCCTACATGACTTTCAGGAAATTAACCCTAATTTCTGCCCGCACGACTTGAACGCATTCAGAGCTTGTTTTAACTGGTCAACCGTGTGGTTAGCCATAACGGTGGTTCGGATGCGACTAGTGCCCTCCGGAACTGTAGGCGGCCGGATAGCCGGAGCAAAGACTCCCTCTTGATAAAGCAGCTGGGATAGTTGCAAACAGGTTTCCGTCTCCCCAATCAGGACCGAGATTATCGGAGTTTCACCGGGAACTAACCGAAAACCCAGGTTAGCCAGTCCCTTCCGCCAGAAGTCCGTATTCCGCCGGAGGGAGCTTATCAATTGAGGTTCGGCCTGCAGGACCTGAATTGCCTGTCGTGCAGCAGCCGCGTTGGCCGGAGCCATGGCGGTAGAGTAGATAAAGGGACGAGAACGATTTCTCAGGTAATCGATCAAAACCGCTGAACCAGCCACAAAACCACCTTCACAACCAAGAGCCTTGCTGAGGGTGCCTACTTGAATGGCGATCTCCTTTTGCAGCCCAAAGTGTTCTGCGGTCCCCTTGCCCCAAGCTCCGAGCACGCCGGTGGCGTGGGCATCATCAACCATAATGGTGGCCCGGTATTTTCCCGCCATTTCCACAATTTCCGGCAAGGGGGCGATATCGCCATCCATACTAAAAACTCCATCGGTAACAATCAAGGTGCGCTGGCCAGTCCACCGCTGCTGCAACTGGTAGCGTAAGTGTTCTAGATCACAGTGATCATATATTTGAATTTTCGCTTGACTCAACCGGCAGCCGTCAACAATACTGGCGTGGTTTAACGCATCAGAAAGGATCAGATCACCAGGTCGGGCCCAGGCGGTTAAGACCCCAACGTTAGTCATGTAACCAGTCCCGTAGATAATCGCCTCTTCAGTTCCTTTGAAAGCTGCGATGGCTTCCTCTAATTCTCGATGCAGCGTAGTATTGCCGGTTGTCAGCCGCGACCCGCCGGCCCCGGTACCGAATCGCCGAATAGCTTCCGCTGCAGCCTGACCCACCCGGGGGTGGGTGTTTAACCCCAGATATGAGTTAGAGGCCATCAGAATAACCTCTTGGTCGTTGATGCGGACCGCCGGCCCCGGTGCTCCCATAATTTCTGTCAATTGACGGTAGAGGTGTTTGTCCTGTAGGTCAGTTAAGATTTCCTGTAAGGTTTGCATAGATCAGCCCTCCAACTTCCTCGTTTTAACCATGCCCGCCTAGGCATAACCATTGATAAAAATAATTCAAAGTAGCGATGCTGGATGAGTTCTCTTAATAGACCGGTCTCCGTCGGGTTTTAGCTAGCCAATCAGCCCAGTTAACCGGTGGATTAACCGGTGCAGCTTCCGTAAATAAAACCGGCTGGTCGGTTAAAAAATGAAGATACTGGTTAAGATCAGTGGCCCTGACAATAAAGACTCGCCCGCCGATATCCAGACCGGCCGGTTTTAAGTAAGGGATCCGGAGATAACCAAAGCATCGGCAGGCAACGTAGCCGGTTACATAATGGGGGTCATCTGACCAGCAGACTTCAGCAATGGAGGCAGGGTGAAGCATAACCTTACTGGCTAAGGCCAAGGCTTCAAGGACATGGTTGTTGTTTAAGCCGAACTGCGTCAGTTGAGCAGCTAGATCGGATCTGGTTATTTCCGCTAGGTCCATGCGGCTGACGCGTACCCCGCGCACCGGTTCAAGTAGCCGGCCGGTACCGGCATCAAGCAACCAGGCTCCATAAAGCCCCCGGTCGGTAGAACTCTTGTTACTAATTAACGAGATCGTTCGGGCACCGACCGTGCTCTTTAAACCCAATTCTTCCAGGATTAGGTTGATTACTTGCCGACCTTCCTGATAATCCTGAACCGTTAAGGTGGTCACCGATAAGGTTGAGGCATACTGAATAGCCTCGGGTTTAAGCTGCTCAATTCTAAGGTTGATAAAATCAGGGGCCCCTCTTTCATGACTCTGAGCCCGCTTAAGCAGTTGTTCTAATGTTGGATTAAGCTGAACAGCCGGCACAATTCTCTCCGCTCCGGATATGTGGCGTCCCCCATCTTCGTGAGGACCGCCTTCAGCAGCCCTCATCCGAACACTAAACAGGGGAGAATGGTTTTCCCTGCCTGGACCAGGTGATAAACTCGGTGGTCGGGTTAATTTTGAAGCCAACTCATACACCCGCTTCCCTCCTAACGGTCGGGCCGCCCACTTGGGTCAGGACCCGTTGTATAATCTTAGTCAACGGATAGGCGGTTAGAGCCGTAAAGATCATTCCTGGTATGGCTGCTACCACCAAGGCCCAGGCTGCCTTACCGACTAACAAGGACAGCGCTAACCGGGCCGCGATTGAACCGAGTGGTCCAGCTAAGACAATAACGCTGGGCCGGGAGCCCAGCAGACTGACCGTTCCCCCGGCAACCACCCGAAAAATCATGGCCACCGCCACATTAAGCAGGTTGTGTGTCCCCAGCATCAGACAAAGGAGACTGGCCACCACACCGGCGGTTAGATATCTGGTAAAGCCAAAGTTAACCACAATGGCGATAGCTAAAGGAGCGGACAGTTGAAACTCCGCTCCTGGAATTAGGCTGGGGAGCTTGATGCTGCCGACCACCAAAATGGAGGCAGCCAGTAAAGCCAGTTCGGTCAGGTCGCGAACGCTTTTCATGCTCAAGGCCGCCTCACTTTCAGGCCCAGGTCAATCAGGGTCTGGACATCTTCAGTGACTGTTCTGCCAGCAGTAGTCAGGTAGTTACCGACCAACAAGGCATTAATCCCGGCCGAAAAAGCCAGCGGTTGCAAACTGCGTAAGGCCGGTTCCCGACCGCCGCATAAACGGAGTTCGGTTTGAGGCAAAATCAGGCGGAAGATGGCGATTGTCTTTAGTACCTCTAACGGCTTCATTGGTTTAAGGTGGGCTAAAGGGGTACCCTTGAGCGGATTTAAAATGTTCAAAGGTACAGAATCAACCTGGAGTTCTCGAAGTTCAAAAGCCAGTTCTACCCGATTGGCCCAAGATTCACCCAGGGAGAGGATGCCCCCGGAGCAGACGTGGAGCCCGGCCTTTCGAGCCGCTTGGATGGTCTGGACTCGTTCGTCGTAGGTATGCGTAGTACAGATAAAAGGAAAATAACTCCGACCGGTTTCCAGGTTATGGTGATAGGTCGTTACCCCGACCTCAGCTAACTGAGCCGCTTGTTCTTCATTGATTATCCCTAGGGAAGCGCACAGGCCAAGGCCAGTTTCCCTTTTTAAAACCCGGAAGATCTTCAGAATGCGGGTGAAATCGGCCTGATCCGGGCCGCGCCCACTGATAACCAGAGAAAAACGATTCGCCCCAGCGGCTTCCATTTCCTGAGCTCGATCCAGGATTTTCTCCAGGTCAAGCAAGGGATAATCATCAACCTCGGTCTGAAAATAGCTGGACTGAGCACAGAACTGACAATCCTCCGAGCAGCGGCCGGATTTGGCATTGATGATTGAGCAGAGGTCCACGCTGGCCCCCAAGAAGTGATCAGTGACCTGCCAGGCAACGTGCAAAAGCTCATAAACCTGACTACCTGAAAGTGCCGTAAGGGGCATGGCCTCAGCCGGGGTGATTTGATCCCCCGCTAGAATCTTATCCTTGAGTTTATTCACCACTGCCGGGCCTCCCTTCAGTAACCTGCTTAATGGAAGCATAGGTTATGCTCAGGACCTGCTCCAGTTCATCAAGGCTCATCGAGAGAATGGGCATCAGCACCAGAACATCACCCAATGGACGAAGAATCAGGCCCCGACGTCGAGCTTCCAGGATCACTCGGTGGCCAATTCGTTCCTGGGGCGAATAAGGCTGGCGGGTTTCCCGATCTTGAACTAGTTCAAGGCCCACCATCAGGCCTTTCTGACGAATATCACCGACATGCACCAATTCGTGGAACTTAGTCAAACCCTCTTCTAACAAAGCAACCTTTGGCTGCAGACTCCCAATCAGATCGTTTTTTTCGATAAGGTTAAGGTTGGCTAGGGCCACCGCACAACCCAGCGGATTACCGGTATAGGTGTGGCCGTGGAAGAAGGTTTTGTTCTCCCAGGGTTCTCCCAAGAAAGCATTATAGACTTCATCCGTGGTCAGGGTTGCGGCTAGAGGCAGATAGCCCCCGGTAATTCCTTTGGCCACACACATCAGGTCTGGCGCCACCTGCTCGTGCTCACAGGCAAAAAGCCGCCCGGTCCGGCCAAACCCAACCGCCACCTCATCGGCGATAATCAGGATCTGGTATTTATCACACAGTTCTCGAACCCGGCGCAGGTAGCCGCTCGGGGCCACGATCATTCCAGCCGCTCCTTGAACTAATGGTTCAATAATCATAGCCGCGATCTCCTGGTGATGCTCTTCCATAACCTTTTCTAGGTGCTGCAGACATTCCCGGGCACAGTTATCCTGGCTCTGACCACAGGGACAGCGGTAGCAGTAAGGGGTGGGAGCATAAAAGCCATTGAATAGGAGGGGACGGAAAATTTGGTGGTAAAGATCCATCCCGCCAACACTCACCGAACCAATCGTATCTCCGTGATAAGCCTCGACTAAAGAAATAAATTTGGTTTTCTGCCGGTATTGACCGGCATCCTTTTGCTGCCAATACTGAAAGGCGATTTTTAGTGCAATTTCCACGGCGGTTGCCCCAGCGTCAGAATAAAATACCTTATGTAAACCAGGGGGTGTGATTTCAACTAACTTTTTGGCCAGCTTGATCGAGGGGACATTGGCCAGACCCAACAGGGTAGAGTGGGCGATCTGATTTATCTGTTCTATGAGTGCCGCGTTTAGTTCGGGGCGGCAGTGACCGTGAACGTTAACCCATAGGGAGGAGATCCCATCCAGGTATCGGTTTCCCTCCATATCAATTAGATAACTACCTTCCCCTTGTTCAATAATCAGTGGTTCACAGCGATTATAATCAAGCATTGCCGTAAAGGGATGCCACACATACTGCTTGTCCCAATCAATCAGTTGCTGATGCAGTTGTGAATCGTATTTGTTCATCTCAAGCCTCCTTGGAATATTTCCGACCATTTCACTGAGTTACTGATTGCCTCGGTTAGGTTGGCTGCCTGACCGGTTTCCACATTTAATCCATCTATCCACGGAATAATACCCAGGATGGGAATACCGGTTAGCGCCTGAATGACCTCCGGATTGGTTTTCTCTGCCATAGTAGCTGTTTCCGCCCGGTAACCGTTAATAATGATCCCTGTTACCTTAAGCCCACACTGTTGGGCGTACCGGACCGTTAGGACCGTATGGTTAATGGTACCCAGGTCGGGGCGGGCCACGACCAACAGGGGAAGGTTGAGCCGTTTAGCCAGGTCGGCAAAAATAAAGGAGTCGTTAATTGGCACACAGATACCCCCGGCTCCCTCGACCAGGACCACCTCGTGCCGGGAGGCCAGCCGGCAATAGGCTTGCTCTATTTCATCCAGGTCAATCGTGGTCCCCGAGAGCCGGGCCGCTATGTGGGGGGATACGGCGGGAATTAAACAGTAGGGGTTTATCTCCGCCGGGGTGACCGGCAGGCTGGTTACTCGCCGGTAGAATTGCACATCTTCCGCTAGAATCTGGTTGCCGGCCGGAATTCCGCCGGTTTGCACCGGCTTCATCGGCACCGCGTCCCGGCCGTGGGCGCGCAGGATGGCCGTTAACCCGGCGGTTACCGCAGTTTTGCCAACGCCGGTATCAGTTCCAGTAATAAAAATTGAGGACATACGCATTATCACCTCCAATCGAGGCAGCTAGCCTTTGCTGCTTTGTTAACCCGAACCAAACTACGGGTTAACAAGATGTTACAGGGATAATTGGCCATTGTCAACCACTTTTTAATAAAGGTTAACGAAGAAAATAAAATACTATCAACTCAATCTCAACGGGTGTCCTGTTTGGGGAGGGAAAAACAGTAACCATAGAAAGGGGCTAAAGGTCGAGTAATAGATGAAGGGTTCAATTATTGACCCATTGCGGTAGATGTCCAACATTTGAAAAATATATTGATTTGATATAAAATTAAGTATAGTTATCCTTAAATACTAAAATATTCTCTACGAGCCTTCTTGCCTGCAGCTTTTTTGAGTATGGCAGCTAGGCCGCTATAGGGTGTAACGGGAAACGGTTGCGCCTCCCTTTGAAAAGTAGAGCTTTGAATACCTTAATATAAGTCAGTTTTTAAGGCCTAGCTTTGCTGTACCGCTAAGTTAGGCTTTAATTATTTAAACGTGTGGGTAAAAAAATGTATCCAAATCCAAGATTAAATAAGGGGGTTTGTGTTCTTTGAACCGAAAAATAAATACCTTGTATTTTAGTGCGACAGGTACAACTAAAAAAGTAGTAACTGAAGTAGCCAATAGAGTTGCAAATGATTTTAAAACAACAGTAAAAGAGAATGACTTTACATTGCCGGGGGCGAGAGAAAAAGCACTGTCTTTTACTAACAAAGATGTTGTTGTTGTAGGTGTTCCCGTTATCGCCGGAAGGGTGCCTAATGTACTATTAAAATGTTTAAACTCCATAAAGGGTAATAACGCATTAGCCATTGCAGTAGTGGTTTATGGAAATAGAAATTATGACGATGCTTTAATAGAATTAAAAGATATTCTCGAATCAGACGGCCTTAAAGTTATTGCCGGGGGAGCTTTTATCGGAGAACACTCCTTTTCTAAAATTCTTGCTCAAAACCGACCCGACGAAAAAGATATGACCATAGTAAATGATTTTGCCCAATCAATATATAATAAATTAACCGCCCAAGATAGTATTCAACCGGTAATTGTTAAAGGAAATAAGCCATACCGAGATTATTATAAACCTAGAGATAAATATGGTAATTTTTTCGATTTTCGTAAGATTACTCCCAAAACAAATATGGATGACTGTACTGACTGCAAACTTTGTGTAGATATTTGTCCTATGGGTTCTATTGACTTTGAAGATGTGTCTAAATTAAACGGAATTTGTATTAAATGTTGTGCTTGTATTAAAAAATGTCCTACTGAGGCCAGATATTTTGATGATGAAAATTTTTTGAAACATAAACGTGAATTAGAAATTGAATTTACTTATCGAAGAGAACCTGAATTATTTGTATAAGTGCTGATAATCAGTAAAACAACAGAAAATTGTAGATGGCTCAATCAACTTCCGCTTTCTGATTCTTTTAATTCAATGAGGAACAATTCTTCATCGGCGTACGGATGGCTTTGCTAGCCGACGAATTTATAGGACAATTGAACTCGCGGGACTGGTGTTCCGTCAATCGCATCAAGACCACTCACTCGGAGAGAATATTACCGTCAACAACATCCAAGTGCACAAGACATAAAGCGATGGGGTTAAGGTGATTAGGCGAGCGCAGGCCAAATACTCCATATTCCGGTAGGTAGGATTAACCCGGCTAGGGACAGTCACTAGACAGTCCCGATTCAGTAATGATTGAATATAAAAAATTGCTACCTCAACTTTGAAGTAGCATTAAAAGATGCTTTATACGTTATAATTATGGGTGAATACTCTCAACCGGTTAAGCCAAAAACGTAGTCGTGGGTTTCCGGTTTATCCGGAGTGGAAAAAAGTTTACTCGTAAGTCCTTTTTCAATCACTCTACCCTCTAGCATGAAGATCGTTTCCTGAGCGATTCTCTTAGCCTGAAATAAATTATGGGTTACAATAACGACGGTTAATTGCCGGGCCAGGTCAACTAATAATTCCTCAATCAACCGGGTTGATCGGGGATCAAGGCTAGCACAAGGTTCATCCAACAACAACGCATCCGGCTCAACCGCTAAAGCCCGGGCAATGGATAGCCTTTGTTTTTGACCGCCGGAAAGCTCCGCTGCCGGCCGGTTTAACTTATCTTTAACCTCTTCCCACAAAGCGGCCCGGGTCAAACACCTTTCCGTGATTTCCTGCAAGTTAGCCTTGTTCTTTTCACCATAATAGCGCGGCCCAAAAAGCACGTTTTCTTTAATCGTCAGGGGTAATGCGACCGGGGTTTGAAAAACCAGACCGATTCGGCGGCGAATCACAGCCGGATTCTTAACCTGATAGATATTCTCTTGATCAAGCAGCACGGTCCCCTGACAACGAAACCCGCGATTCATTTCGGCGGTCCGATTAAGGCTTCTTAGTAGAGTAGTTTTCCCACACCCTGAAGGCCCGACAATCGCGGTAATCTGCTTTTGCCTAAATCCTAAAGTGATGCCGTTAAGAATCAGCTGGTTTTGGTACCACACCTTAAAATCGTTCATTTTAAGCATTAACCTATCCCTCAATTCCCTTAAGTCCCTACTTCCGCCTTTTCCAGGCATTTAACCCTAATGCCGTGATATTGAGCAGTAACAAGAGCAATACCAGCAGGAGAGCTGTAGCGTACGCTTTATCCAGGGAAATATGTTCATTAAATAAAATGTATAAATGATAAGGCAAAGCCATTACCGGTTCAAACAGATTTCCTGACGATGCGGCGGAAATGGCTGCCGCGGTAACCATAATTGGGGCAGTTGCGCCAGCAGCATAGCCAGCCGCTAGTAAGATGCCGCTAAGAATGGCCGGTGTCGCTTGCGGCAAAAGTACTTTAATCAGTAGATAACCGGGTGATACCCCTAGGGCAGTCCCAACCAGCCGATAATGGTCATCGACACTGGATAAAGCCTCCCGTGACGTGATCACCACCACGGGTAAAATCATAATCCCCAAGGCAATCCCGCCGGCCAATAAAGAAATCCCCCAACCTAGATGAACCACAAAGCCAGCGTAAACGAACAGCCCGGTAATAATCGACGGAATCCCAGTCATACATTGAATAGTATTATTGATCAGATTGGTGACCCAAGACGGTTTGGCATATTCCGTAAGGTATACGGCGGTAGCAATCCCGGGTATGCCAGCTACAATTAAAGCCAGACCAACCAAAAAAGCTGTCCCTTTAATGGCCGGCCAGACCCCCCCGGCTGTTCCTAGGGGAACACCACGTGGGGAACTAAAAATGAACTCCGCGGTCAAAGCACTGCCGCCGCGATAAATTAAAAGACCGATTATCGCTAGTAGAATAAATAAAATCAGCAAACCAGCGCCCCAAAAGAAGATTAACCACCCTAGATTTATCCATTTACGAAAAGTCAATTAATTCCCGTTCCCCCTTCCGGTCCTGATTAGTTGCAAAGATAAGTTAACGCCCGTAACCAGAACCAGCAGGACCAAGCCGGCCGCAAATAAACCCTGATAATGGATGCTACCCACTTCGGCACTGCCCAGTTCGAGGGCGATCAGGGCCGGCAGTGGCTGACCCTTACTAAACCAGGAAGCCGGCAGGACCAAAGTGTTTCCGGCCAACATTAAGACCGCCATGGTTTCCCCAGCGGCTCGGCCAAAAGCAAGAATCAGAGCTCCCAGTAATCCTTTTCTAGCCAAGGGGAGTAGGACGCGCAGGGCTAAATACGGCCGGGAAACCCCCAAGGCCAAACCCGTTTCCCGGTACTCTCCAGGTACAGCCCGCAGGGCATGATCGGCATTAGCTACCAGATAGGGCAAAATCATAATGGCCAGAACCATCGAGGCACAAAACAAGGATTCTCCACTGGCTTGATCAAATCTGACTTGAAAAAACTTAACTAGTACGGCAACTCCCAAGAATCCATAGACGACCGAAGGGAGCCCAGTTAAGATGTTCAAAACCGGCCGAATCACCGCTGCCAGCCAATTAGGAGCGAATTCCGCCAGAAAAATTGCCCCGCCAAAGCCGAGTGGAATGGCCAGTAGCAATGCCCCCAGGGAAACCCAGAGCGTGCTGGCAAGCATAACCCCCAGTTGCAATTGCGGTGGCTGAGATAACGGCTGCCATTCAACGCCGGTTAAAATTTCCCATGGAGAAAAAGCTGACCAAACTGGCCAGCTTTCCCTGGCAATAAAGAGAAACACCGCAAATAGGATGATCATCGTCAACCAGGCAAAGGAAGCGGATATGCCTCTGATTATGCCATTACTAATACCCCAAAAATCTTTTTTTAACTTTAGCATAAATTTATTTGGCTGCAGGAACATAACCCATATCTTCAATTACTTGGCGGCCTTCATCGGATAACATATAATCAATAAATAACTGCTGCTGAGCTTGCGGCTTTTCCCGGGTAACCATCAATAAGGGACGCGCAATTTTATACTTCCCGCTGGTGATATTCTCCAGAGTCGGGCCTACTCCGTCCACGCTTAACACAGATATTTTATCCGGATTCTGATTAACCAGACCAGAGGAAACATAGCCGATAGTATCCACGTTATCCATCACTTTACCGGCCAGTGCTCCCATTGAAGGAATCTGCAAAGCTTCTTTGGCAATGGGTGTGCCTTTCATCACCTGTTCATCAAAAATCTGACTGGCCCCTCCCCCTAAATCACGCACCGCCAGCACAATCGGACGATCTGGTAGTTTGGGGTCTAATTGCTGCCAGGTTTTGATGTTGCCGGCAAAGATATTCTTTATTTCTTCCAGGGTTAAGTCCGGTTTAACCCGAACAATCGGGTTTTTTGGATTAACAGCAATCGTTAACACGTCAGACCCAACTTTTATAATTTTACCGTTAGGCATCTTTTCTTTTTCGGTATCTTTAATGTCTCTGGCCACCAAACCGATATCAAAAGTACCATCAATAGCTGACTTTACCCCAAATCCAGAACCACCGGTCGAGACAAAGATAACGATCGGTTCTTCCGGCAGTTGAGGATCGACTTTGTTCCAAGTTTTATATTTTTCGGTGAAGTTATCCGCAGATTTGGCAATAATGGGGGACAGAGTGCTGGAACCGCCAATCTTGATGGACTGGGTCGCAGCACTAGAATTATTAGGTTGGTTAGACTCGGATGGCTGTTTCTGGCTACATCCGGCCACCACTAGGACTAAACTTAACATCAAACAAAGTAGCGTAACCAATTTTTTGTTATGCATCATATCACTCCTCGAAACTTATTAAAATTAAAATTCTAAATCAAATTATTCCGTGTGCTATTTAACCAGTATAAATTCGTACAACAATTGATTAATAAACTATTTCTTGTATTAACCTCCTTCCTCCTTATGCCCCATGCCCCAAGCTTCACGCTTAACGCCTCGCTTTAACACTTATCTGCACCCAACTTAACACTTATTGCTACCAGACCAAAACTTAATATCAATAATACTATTCTAGCTAGACGTCAAACATTCCTTTATCCCATATATAACAGTTGGTTATAGGTTTGTCTCTAAAGTCACGTTTTTATTTATATAACCCACCTCGAAAGTGTCTTAATCTAACCTTTTCCTCTGCGGTTAACTTTGGGGTGGGACCGCGATCAAGATAAACATATTGTAGTCGGCCCCGGCGTCTCTGCCGGTACCATAAGTAATGCTGATATTCTGGAAGATGATGCGCAGCTTGCAGTTGTTACCTTCAACATCCAAGGTCAGTTCTTCAACCCCCAAAGCCTCCTTGGGCCGATTACTGATGCCGGTAATGGAAACAGCGAAATCATATAGACCGGTGGTTATCAGCTTTTCGCCCGCAGCATTCTGAAGTGATACCTGAGTTTCCTCTGCAGTCAAAGGTTCAAGTATGAGTTGATACGGGACACCGCGTACCGCAAAATCATAGATCATGTCTTCTTTTGGCTCCATCCCCCTGTAAGTGCCGGCCTGCAGCAATACATCATAGCCCTCAATGTTCAGCGGCTTCTGCATATCCAGACGGGCAAAGAAGTAATTCAGGTTATCCCTTGTGTATTGGTAAGCCGGCTCAAAGCCTAAGATCTTCTGCATATCTTTGTTGGTCTCAAAATCCGCCGGAAGCCAGGCAACCTCTTTAAGATAACTTCGTCTTTCTAGATAATTCAGGATGCTGGTAGTGTCCAGCCGTAAGGTCATATCAGCATCAGTCTTAGGATTTATCTTTCCGCCCACTAATACGCCGTTTGTCTGCAGGTAGTTTTCCAGCCGGTTTATCTGGCTATTGCGCGACACCGTAAAAGCATCTACCGGCGGAAGAATTGAAAATATAGCAAATCCGGCGGCTAGGAGGGCAATAAGACCATTTTTCGTTACCGGCTTAAAGGATAAAACTATACCGATCACCATCGAAAGAATACCGAACAAACCAACATAGTAGCGTGATTCCGTAACCCCATAAGCATTTAGTCGTATATACACGGAAATGAGCTGCATGACTACAATGGGGATCAGTACCTTAGGGTAGATCCGCTGATAAAGAACGGCAAAGCGATTTTCCAGCTTGCTGGCCAGAATATAGATGATAAGTCCAGCGGCGGAATAAGTTAAAATCATTGGTCCAAGCTGACCGGACGGCCATTTCATCGTGATCCCGATCTTAATGAAGTAGGCCAATAAAACCAGCGTATATGCAGCCACTAATGGAATCGCTATATAGGAAATAAGGATCTCCAGAAAGCGAGGGCAATGGCTTGCTTCTCGGGCATAAGTCTGATCTAATTCCGTTTCCGAATTGAAGCGCGGCAGGAGCGAAAGATAATAAGTCGTTGCGAAAAGAATCCAGACGATAGCCATCATATAAGCATAAGAATCACGGTTGACTTCAAAGAGTAGGATATCGACAGCCCCGATAATTGACGCTAAACCAGCTGAAAGCACGCCCGCGTAAAGGATGGATATAAAGGCCGATTTAAAGTGGATCAGCGCCACGCTGTTAAAATCGAATTTGCCCCGGGAAGATGGTAGCCAGATGAAAGCACAAAACATGGAAAATACCGCCACCGAGGTCCGGGCCCCTACCCCATAATCTATAGCCGGCGCTGGGGAAATGATCAAATAATAGCCTAGGGTGAGAAGGAGGGATAAGGTATATACCGCCCAACGCAGCCTGGCAAGGCGCGGGAAACGTTCACAAGCGAACTGAGCGGTAACCCCAATAAAAGAACCCAGCAGAAAGACAAACATTAATTTCTGGATAATTAACTCGGGGGTTTTATGCAGAGAAATCATGTAACAGGTTAAGGCTGTGCTGCAAATCAAGAAGAATACGGTTAACGGAAAACGTAAAACTGCTTTGGATAATCCCTGAACCAGCTTGATAATCGCTTCACTCCAACGTTTCACCACGTTATATCACCGGCCTCTCAATATTAATCTATTTCAATTTTACTATATTCTTTATATTAACGGTTACACCCAAAAATATGAATGTCAAAAATCTTTCCTTTTTAATAGCGTAGTTTATACCTTTAAGGGTATATACTTCGTTAAGTATTAAGAATGATAAATTTTGGCCGACGTTCAACGAAACCCGGGTACCAAAATTATAATTAGAGGTGTATAAAATAGAGTTCGCGAAT
>JAAYQE010000065.1 GCA_012519455.1 Syntrophomonadaceae bacterium | reverse complement strand
TAGAATATAGTTTAAAAGAAAGGTTCAGGAACCATCTATTTCAAACTATATTCTAACCTATTTTAACGACATTACCAACATTAATGGTGTTAAAATAGGTTAGAATAGAGTTTGAAATAGATGGTTCCTGAACCTTTCTTTTCCTTTGATCATATTATAATCTATAAACTCGTAAGGAAATGGAGGGGTTCGTTTTGTTATTGCGCCTGCGTCCAAATGGTGGTGCAGCTAAGGACAGTAATGGTAATAATGGTTACTCGAATAAGAAGGCTTCTGAGGGTGGAACCGTTAAACCTAGATGGTGCGCCGTTCAAATACCTTATCCCTCGGTAATGGTAGAGAATCCGAATAAGTACTATGCACATTTGTTAATGGTGGATCACGCCGGGTACGTAAGTGAAACTTCCGCTATTACCCAGTACCTTTATCATCACCATGTCTTAGGGGAGAAATATCCGGATGTAGCTGAGCTTTTGGAATGTATTTCCCTCGTAGAAATGAAACACCTGGAACTTTTAGCAGAGGCCATACTTAAACTGGGCGGGAAACCCAAGTTTGGGACCGAAACCAATCGTGGTTTTGATTGGTGGAAGGGTGACTATATTTACTACGGTCAAGATATTTGTGATATGCTCGCCGCAGATATTCAAGGAGAAGTAGATGCCATTGCTCAGTATCAAAAACACATCGAATTGATCCAGGATGAATATGTTCGTTTTCTTATAGGCCGGATCATTAAGGATGAAAAAGAGCATATTAAGTTGATCACTGAAAAGTTAAATAAATACTGTAGGAAAAAGCCAACGTAATAACGTGGTCGGTATAAAGCGTCTAGGAAGGACGGGGTCTGTGGATACATGCACCTTCCTCCAATCCGAAAAGGCTCAACAACCGTTTTTAACTGATCGTTGAGCCTGATTTCTTAAAAACTACTTTTTATAATCCTATTGCTATCCTTTGCTATCGTTCATGTGATTTCGTTTTTTTCAATGTATATCCAGAAATCGTGTTTTTCTGGCTTTACTTTGTGTTGAATTTTAACCGGACTCCCTGGGTCAGTTTTCGGTCGTCCGCTGCTTGTACGGAGTTGCTCACAATAATATAGCAGGTTTGGGCTGCCGGCCAACCCGAAGTTGGGGGTGATAGGAGAACCTGAGCGTTGTTGGTCGGGTTCACAACCGGCTTTATCCCCGTAATCTTATGTAGCCCGGCTGGATCAAGGGCGACGTAAACCGTGTCCGAGTTTACGGTATTGGGAGCGACCGGGTGGGAAAAAGTAATCGTCCAAACTTTGTCGGTCGGTTGATTGGTTTTTTCAGGGAAGTCTTTCCAATCTCCCCCATCCCCGCCCGCCAGGGGCAGGTACTGCACCAGCCCGTACTGGGCATCATCGTTCTTATCAAAGATGCGCTGGTCGATAACCGCCGTGTCAGCAGTTCCCCAGTTATTATTCCGGGCATCAATGGTCCCGCCGTGGAAGCCATTGCTGATATCATATTGGGCATTGCCTGTGAAGGTATTACCTGGGGAGGCCGTCAGGGTGACCTGGCTGCCGGTACCTTCATTACGGGCATCGTCAGTGGTAATCCCGTATTCGTTATTTTCAATCCGGCAGTTCTGGATTACCGGGGTAGAGGCATGCCCCACCGAAATCCCGGCAGAGCTACTGTAACGGATAGTGCAGTTGGATATAATCGGGGTGCCCGCAGGGACCGGTTGCCAGTTCCAGCCCAGCCGCACGTTGCCGGAGTAATACTTACCGCCGTATTCCACGGTCGTATAATCCAGCCGGCTATCAGCGGAAGCGGTATCCATGAAGCCGATGCCGGACCAGTCCCCCCGGGCCGGGTTAGCTTCCGCCGAAGTGATCAGGACGTTCTGCGCCGCTGTACCCTGGGCTAGGAGCGTGCCTTGATTGGAAATATTAAAAAGGCTGTCTTTCCCCATTTTTACAGTACTGCCCGGGTTTAATTCCAGCGTTCCGCTATTTAAGCTAATACCCCGGGGAAAGGTAGCTGTTACCCCCGCTCGCAGGTTGGTAGTAAGACCATTACCCACCGTGAGATGCTGCTCAACCCAGTAGGGAATAGTATTAGCATATAGGGTGAGGTTTTTAGTGGGTGAAATATAACTAGGGATAGTCATTGTGCTCGTATTGATGATAATCCGGTTGCCGTCATTGTTGCTGCCATTGCCGCTGCCAGTATTGTTTTCGAAGCGGCCGACATTATCCGCCATCCAGACGGAATAGGCATTGTGGGCATTGTTGTTGCTGGTGCCGTTGCCACTGGCTGTACATCCCTCAAAGGAGTATGCTTTAAGGCTGTTGGAAATGGCGATGGGCCATTCATTATTATCCTCAAAACGGCAGTTGCGAATGATAGGGTTGGCATCAAAGTGGATCTTTAAGCCAACCGTGCTGCTATTTCGGATCCGGCAATTAGTAATGGTCGGAGTGGGGTGCGGCCCCTGTGGGTCGTTATCCCCATAGACGGAAAGCAGGCACCAATCCCCTTCCCCACCGTACTCAATGGTGCAGTGGTTGAGGATGGTTTCCGGCCCGGCCGTCTTACTTATACTTAGCGAACCCCAAGCTCCTTTCTCTTTTTTACTGCAGGTAAAAACAATCGGCTGCTCAGCGGTACCGTTAGCGACTAAGGTACCACCTACGCCACCGCCACTGCCTTCATTAAAGACCACCGTTGATCCGGCCGGAATGACCAGACGGCAATTCTCGGGCACATGGAAATAAAGATTATTACCCCCGACATGGTGAATCCCCACCGGCCACTCTAGCAAGCCGTCATTGGGAATACCCCCGAAGCGATCTGTGCCATCCGGTTGGCCGTCCCCGTTCCAGTCGCGGTCTAAGTCTTCCACAAAGATATTAGTTAAAACGTTCCAGAACCCCTCAGGAAAGGGGTGACTGTAATCTGTCGCTCGGGCCTTTCCGGGTAAGACTAGGAGGCATATAAGACATAGAGCTAAAGCCGTTAATCCGGAGCCAAGTACCAACTTCCAATTTTTAAACATATTTTTCGGCCCTCCCTGCTTAAACATTTATACAATAGCGAAATTTCTAGAAGTTAGTCGCTTCTCCCTCCTTAGCCATTAGTTGGATTTATATGGGGTTTTATAGCAATATTTCTGTATTATTCAACGTAAAAAGTACATATCCTGCTACCGTTTCAAAAAAAGGGGATTTGTTTTTTAAGGTAACAAGTTGTTGGTTTTCGCTAAATTTACGATGGTACTAGGTATCCCCTGCCCCTTGTTTGATATAGCTGTTTTTTGAAAAATAGAAACAGTGACTACGCTAATTGTAGTAAGATTGCAGTAAGATTGCAGTAAGAAGTTGAAAACATTAAAATATACAGCAAAGCAAAAACCGCGCAAACCTGCGCGGTTACTCATTTTCAAATGGTGAGCCATGGTGGACTCGAACCACCGACACCCTGATTAAAAGTCAGGTGCTCTACCGACTGAGCTAATGGCCCTCTTAAATTAACTTAAATGGCTGGGGCGGCAGGACTCGAACCTACGCATGCGGGAGTCAAAGTCCCGTGCCTTACCGACTTGGCGACGCCCCAGCATACTTTAAATTTCATTCACCCAAGGCAAAAGTATAAGGGAGTCTGGTTTTCATGTCAAGGCCAATTTTTAAAAAAACGGTCCTAATTTTCATAATGGCGCGCCCGGCAGGGCTCGAACCTGCGACCTGCGGATTCGAAGTCCGTCACTCTATCCAACTGAGCTACGGGCGCGAATTCTCTCAAAAAAAGAAAAATTTTGGGGTGGATGATGGGATTCGAACCCACGGCCCCCAGAGCCACAATCTGGTGCTCTAACCAACTGAGCTACACCCACCACACAAAAGTTTTAGCCTTTATTTTAGGGGACGATCCTGCGAAAGATATCCTAGCAGATTTACCGCCTAATGTCAAGGATAAATCCTTATTATTACGGGGTGATATTCTCAAAAAAGAGTAAACAAGAGTTTAACCCGACGACCTTGCCGAAGACTTTATTCGGTGTTAAGGTTAATTTTAAGAAAATTTCTGGAAGTTAGAGAAAGTCTGTTTTGAAAGGTGGTAGATATCTAGTGTTAATTATCGATCGTTTTGAGGAGGAGTGGGTAGTTATTGAACAAGGTCGTAAAACCTTTAATTTACCCAGAAGTTTGCTGCCGTCAGAGGCCCAAGAAGGAGACGTACTTAAGCTACAAATTATCATTGATCGAGCAGCTACAAAAAAAAGGAAACAGGTAATACAGGAACTAACCGAAGAACTTTTTATCGAGTAAAGCAAAAAATTTGCTTCTACTTAGCTGTTGCGCTAGGGGTATTGTTTGTTAAATCAAGGAACGTGAGAAAGGGTTAAAGCATGAAGCGTTATTTACTGCTATCGGTTTTAGTTATAACCGTATTTTTTCTATTTATTACTGGTTGCGGGATTAAGGATCATCAATTTCAAGGCGAAAGGGAGGCGGGAGAGGCAATTGCTCCGCTTGCCGAGAGTAGTCCGGAGGGATTGTCCGTTTTTAAACCAACCGACCCGGCCCAGCTAAAAGTTCATTTTTTAGATGTAGGTCAGGCGGATGCAATTTTGATTCAATTACCGGATCAGCAAACCATGCTCATCGATGCGGGAAACAACGATGATGGCTCGGCCGTTGTATCCTATCTACAACAAAGGGGAATTAATAAGATCAACTACTTGGTAGGTACGCATCCGCATGAGGACCATATTTGTGGCTTAGATGAGGTCATTAATACCTTGGAAATTGGTCAGGTGTATCTTCCAAAGGTTATCCATAATACCAAAACTTTTGAAGATGTATTTCTTGCCTTGCGTTCTAAAGGCTTGAAGGTAAACCCCGCTCACGCTGGGGTTACCCTTTTGAAGCAGGATAATTTGAAGGTTAATCTTCTTTCTCCGGCGGGTACCGAGTATAAGGAAATTAATGATTGGTCAGTGGTAATTCGGGTACAGTACGGCGATAAAGCCTTTTTGTTGACCGGCGATGCAGAGATACAGGCGGAGGAAGAGATGCTCGCTGCTGGGTTAGAGCTTCAGGCAAATATACTTAAAGTTGGACATCACGGAAGTCGCAGTTCGACTACTTCCGCTTTTTTAGCAGCGGTAGCGCCAGAGTATGCGGTAATTTCAGTAGGCCGAGATAACGATTATGGACACCCCCATGCGGAAACCCTAGCCCGATTAGCCCAAATGGGGGTGCAAGTATATCGTACGGATGTTGAAGGTACCCTAGTGTTTACAACCGATGGACAGAAAATGTCGATCGAAAGGCAAGGGAGTAAACTTAAAACCGATCAAGCCGAGGGTCAAAGCCCGGTTGCGGGAAACGAGAAGGTAGCCGGGGAAAGTACCGGCAGTGGTTCTAATGGGGTTTTGATAGGGAATAAACGCAGTAAAATCTTTCATCAATCTACTTGTTCTTCCCTGCCGGTAGAGAAAAATCGGGTTTATTATGCAACCCGCGAGGAAGCACTTAGCGATGGCTTAGCACCCTGTATTAACTGTAAACCATAAAATAAACACAAAACTAGACTAAGCACTAAGTTTAATTTCTATATACCTAATATACTTAAATATTTACGAAAGGCTGGAAAAGTAATGATCAACGATCGAGTAAATCAGTTAGCGAAAAACTTAGTTAATTATTCCTGTCAGGTGCGTCCCGGAGATAAAGTTCTAATTGAAAATATCGGTTTAGAATTACCGATTGTCACTGCGCTAATAAAGGAGGTATATCGCGCCCAGGCTATACCGTTAGTGTCACTTAAGGACCATTCTGTGCAACGTGCGCTTTTAATGGAGGCCGGTGAAGAGCAGATAAAATTAGCCGCAAAATACGCTGCCTTTCGTATGCAGGAGATGGATGCGTATATCGGGATCCGTTCGGGAAGTAATACCGCTGAACTTTCCGACGTACCTGCGGAAAAGATGGATCTTTATATGCGTTTTTATTCGAATGAAGTACACTCTAAAATTCGCGTAACTCGTACCCGTTGGGTGGTTTTGAGGTACCCGAACCCTTCCATGGCTCAAGCGGCCAATATGAGTACGGAAGCCTTTGAAGAGCTTTATTTTCAAGTTTGTAATCTCGATTATCAAAAGATGTCGCGGGCCATGGATCCTCTAGTCCAGTGGCTAGAAAAAACCGATAAAATTAAAATCGTTGGCCCTGGAACGGACCTGGTTTTCTCCATTAAAGGTATTCCAGTAGTTAAATGCGATGGAAGACGCAATATTCCTGACGGTGAAGTATATACCGCCCCGGTCCGAGATTCGGTAAATGGATATATCACCTATAATACCCCGGCCGTTTATCAAGGAGTAACTTATGAAAATATACGGTTGGAATTTAATAAGGGAGAAATCGTCAAAGCAACGGCTAATGATTCAGAACGAATCAATAAGGTGCTAGATACGGATGAAGGGGCCAGATATATAGGCGAATTTGCCTTAGGCTTTAACCCTTATCTGACCAAAGCAATTAAAGATACCCTTTTTGATGAAAAGATCGCGGGCTCTTTCCATTTGACTCCAGGAAATTCCTATGCAGAATGTCCTAACGGAAATAAATCCGCGATTCACTGGGATTTGGTTTGTCTGCAGACTCCGGAATATGGGGGTGGGGAGATTTATTTTGACGAGGTATTGATTCGGAAAGACGGTATTTTTGTTTTACCAGAATTAGCCGTCCTAAACCCAAAGAATTTAAAGTAATATTTTAGAAGCTTTACCGCTACTGCTCCCATACGGGGGTATAACGGGAAATTCGGGGGTTGAAGGAGATAAGGGCTCTGATTCAGGGACATCTGGGTCAATCTCCGGAATTAGTTCTCGATAGATTTCGGGATCACTGGGTTTGGAGATGATCTCGGAAAAAGGTACGGTATTGACTTCCATTTTTTTATTACCTCCAGACCAGGATTTATGTGAATTTCCGGTAATTTGTGATGTTTATCATTGCTTTAAGTATTCCCTTTATGAGAGAAAATATATTCTTCCTCTTGACAGAGGCCGGAATAGTGTGGTAAATTAGGTTTCGTTAAAGCTGGTTCATCCAGACTTATTTTTGCGTAACTGGGAATATACCCACGGTGTGCGTTCAAGAAGGTCTGGGAAGGATCCGGGTACTTATGCGGGAGTGGCGGAACTGGCAGACGCACCAGACTTAGGATCTGGCGGGAAACCGTGGGGGTTCAAGTCCCTTCTCCCGCACCATAATATCCAGGTCACGCGGAAGTAGCTCAGTGGTAGAGCATCGC
>JAAYQE010000009.1 GCA_012519455.1 Syntrophomonadaceae bacterium | reverse complement strand
TTAATTCCTATTGCTGATTGGATCCTCAAGCATCATGAATGGTGGAACGGTAAAGGGTATCCCTTAGGTTTAAAGGGTGAGGAGATTCCCCTGGAATGCCGTATTTTAGCGGTTATTGATGCTTATACCGCGATGACTAGTGATCGACCTTATCGTAAAGCTTTACTTTCTTCCGAAGCGCTATGGGAATTAAAAAAGGGCGCTGGAACCCAATTTGATCCTAATTTAGTAGAAAAGTTTACCGAAGCAATCGGTTGCGAAAATTAAACAACAACCAAACGTTGCTCTTTTGGGAAATCTGTAGAGGCCCATAAAAAAATTAAGGAGCTTTTACCGTATGGTCAGTAAGAAGCAAAGTTTGCGTGGCCAGCGTAAGTTAGAACATATTCAAAGAAGTGTAGCCTTAAAAGACGGCCCTATTCCAAGTGGCTTAGGGGATGTTCATTTAATTCATCAGGCCGCACCGGAATTGGCTTTAGAAGAGATTGATCTTTCGGTAGCCTTTATGGGTAAAAAGCTGCAGACCCCGTTAATCATCAATGCGATGACCGGCGGAAACCCAGAGGTATTAACGATTAATCGAGCTTTAGCCCGCATCGCCCGGACCCAGGGTATGGCCATGGCTGTAGGTTCGCAAATGGCGGCTTTGGAAGATCCCACCGTAGTAAATACGTATCAGGTAGTACGTGAAGAGAATCCAAACGGAGTGATCTTGGCTAATATCGGGGCCTTAACCGCTCCCGAGTTGGCCGTACAAGCAGTAGAGATGATCTACGCGGACGGACTGCAGGTACACTTAAACGTACCGCAAGAACTGGCGATGGTAGAAGGAGATCGGAATTTTCGCGGTTTGCTGGCTAATTTACAACAAATTGTAGAAAGCGTTTCCGTACCGGTAATCGTGAAAGAAGTAGGTTTTGGACTTTCTACGGAAACGATAGTTCGTTTATATGAAACCGGAGTGCGCTGGGTAGATCTAGGGGGACAGGGGGGCACCAACTTTATTGCCATTGAAAGCCAACGGGGAAGGAATCTATTCAGCCCTAGCCTGGAAGGTTGGGGCATACCTACAGCGATTAGTCTGTTGGAAACCCTAGGTACTGGTTTGCCGTTGCAAATCATCGCTACCGGGGGTATCCGTAGCGCTCTGGATATCGCCCGGGTACTAGCTTTGGGGGCTGGGCTGGCCGGGATGGCCGGGCCCATTTTACGGATGTTGCTTCAGGAATCCCCAGAAGCCACACAGCAAGCCTTGGAACAAATTAAATGTGAATTACGGTGTATATTTTTAATGTGCGGCGCGCGTAATGTTAAAGAATTACAGCAAAAGCCAGTGGTAGTTTTGGGGCGGACGCGCGAATGGTTAGAACAGCGCGGGATCGACACTTCTAGCTATGCCCGGCGCGTTAATCGCTAAGACGGCCTTCTGCGTAATTAAGGCGTAATAAGTTAGGGTTAAAGTGAAACACTAAGGTAGAGGGAAATACCCAAAGGTAGAGGGAACCATTCAAGACGACTTATTTTCAGCAGAAAGGTAGGGCCAATATTGAGAAGTATCTGGAAGGGTGCCATCAGTTTCGGCCTGATTAATATCCCCATTAAAGTATATACCGCCACTGAGGATCAGGACCTGCATTTTAATTATTTACATGCAGAATGCCAAACCCCGCTGCAGTACAAGCGGTGGTGTCCCCGTTGTGAACGGGAAGTCGATAGCTCGGAAATGATACGCGGGTATGAATATGAAAAAGGTAAGTATGTGCTAATTAAGGAAGAGGATTTAGCAGGAATCGCCGTGGAAAAAAATCGAACGATTGATATTATCGATTTTGTTAACCTAGCGGATATTGATCCGGTTTATTTTGCGCGTTCTTATTATTTAGCTCCGGCACAAGGGGGAGGCAAAGCCTACG
>JAAYQE010000064.1 GCA_012519455.1 Syntrophomonadaceae bacterium | reverse complement strand
GAGTGCGAAAGTTTTCGGCCCAGGTCAGGGGGGGATATCCCTGGCCCGAGAAAAAGCCCGGCAGATCGGGGGTTCGGCCTGGACGGCGATGGTTGAGCTAACGGAAGGCCAACTCTCCTCTAGACCGGCGGTAATTAAAAAGCTGGCGGCCCTGCGAAATTTACTGGAAAAATACCGCTCCCTGATGGAGTCTGAACCGCCTGGACCACTGTTGTCCCGCTGGATTGAGGAGCATCAGGTAAAGATAAAGGGACTGGAATCCCTCAACCGGCTGCTAAGGGTGGCCTCTCGTTTTAATGACCTCCCCTCTTTTATAGCTCAACTCGTCCTGGGCCAGGAGGTTGATCAGGAACGCCCGGGAAGCAACGTTCTGACTTCCGAGGCGGTGACCCTGATGACCTTACATGCCGCCAAAGGGTTGGAGTTTCCGGTGGTTTTTATGACTGGGGTAGAAAACGGGCTGTTACCTCTTAAAGAGAGGCAAGCTCCAGAAAAAGCGGATAAAGCGGGACAAAATAAAGAGGAGCAAGTTAAAGAGGGGCAAGAGCAAGAGGAACAAGGTGAAGTGAAGCAAGATGAAGTGAAGCAAGTTAAAGAGGAGCAAAATCAGAATCAAAATGGGCGGGCTAAAGAAAGGCTAGCTTTGACGCTGACTGAGGAGGGCTTGGCCGAAGAACGCCGGCTGTTTTACGTGGGTCTGACCCGGGCCAAGGATCAACTAATACTAGTGACGGCTAAGCACCGGGCCCTTCTCGGAAGGAAGGCTTCTACCCAACCCTCCCCCTTTCTTCTGGAGATCCCTCCGGATTGCCTGGAGCATAAAACCGGGGGTGACCAGACCTGGAGAAAAAGGTCTAGCAGCGAAAATATTAAGCAACTCAGCTTGTTTTAGAAGTGGGGAAATTTTGCCGCTGGTATACTATCCCTTGATTCTATACTGTTGCTCATGTTTTATAAGCCATTCCTTACGCCAAATTCCCCAGGCGTAACCAGTTAATTTTTGATTTTTACCAATTACGCGGTGGCAGGGTATAAGAATAGCCAGCTTATTTTTTGCAAGGGCTGAAGCAACAGCCCTTACTATTTTGCTGTTTCCTAGTAAATTTGCAATATCTGAATACGAAGCTGTTGTTCCGAAGGGAATTTCACTAATCGTATTCAGCACTCGGGTTTGGAATTCGCTTGTTTGTAGGTCGAGTTTGACGGTGAAATTTTGCCTAATGCCTCGGAAATATTCATCAATTTCCTGAATACACTCCTCCACGATGGGGTGGGTGCTTTCCGTTTGCAAAGGATTTTCAACGAAGATTAACGAGGCAATACCGGTTTCACTCCCTTGGATTTCAATGAAACCAAGCGGAGATTTGTAATATTGGCAGTAAATCTCCATAATTGTTGTACTCCATATAAGTGAAGTGGTTAATTGTAGGATATAGTATTAGGATAGTACTTTCAATTCTTCAACCTTATTTAAAAAACATTTTGGATGCTTGTCGCCGAAATATGTAAACTTGATCACTATTATACGAGGAGGTCCTGACAGTGCCAGAACCATCAATGTATAAGTTCTGTTGGGTGGCATTTAATTTGGTGGTAATCATTGGAGTATTTGCTTACTTATTTTATGTTCCATATGTCTTGAAAAAAATATTGGCAAAAATTGAGGGAATTGAAAAATTCATTAAAGAAAATCACTTGGATAAATAATATTGGGGGGAGCGATATCAATTCAGCAGGTAAAGATGTAAAGAAAATTGTCAAGGGTTTGTTTATCCTTTGGTTAATTTCATTCTTAATTATAGAGGGCTTGGTATTAAATTCGGTTCGTTCAGATAAAAATATAAGTGTGGACCAGGTTATTGTTTTAGGTGCCGGTTTGCAAGGAACGCAATTATCCTCAACGCTCTATTACCGACTGAATAAAAGTTTTGAATATTTAAAATGTAATCCCCAGGCAAGAGTTGTTGTTTCACTCTAAATATTCTTCAAGACACTGGCCGCTTTCCGTGATTGCCTTCGCTGCATCTATGCCCACATATCTGAAGTGCCAAGGCTCATAAATTACGCCGGTAGTATCTGTTTTTCCTTCTGGATACCGAAGTATGAAACCGTACTCGCTGCAATGCTCAGTAAGCCATTTCACTTCCGTTGTATTGGCTTGCGCTTTATCAAGATGTTGATAATTAAACGAGACAATATCAGCGGCCAGACCTAAACTGTGTTCGCTCGTTCCCGGATAGGCGACGACTTTACGAGCTTCAAGCTCAGCCTGTTGACGATCTAACCCTTGGGACATCAGTTTTTTGACCTGATTGTTGAATAGCTTTTGTTGATATTCAACCGATCGGTATGCCGAACAAACGACAGGAGATAAGCCTTGTGCTCTTGCGTCCGAAAGCATTAAATTTAGTTGATCTATTGCCCGCTCATCGAATTGCATACCGTTGGAAAGAGTTTTTAATACGGGTTTGTATGTATCGGAAAGAGGATGGTTGTCGTTTACCAATATGAGCTTCCAATCCTCGTTGTTTTTTCTAGATGGAATAAACTTGTGCGGTTCACCGAACTCCGCTGTGGTTTGTGCTAACAGTTTTTCCCTTAAACGAATTTGATCCGAGATTAAGCGAATTTGATTCGTAATGACCTTTCCTGTAATCAGTTTCGTCCTTACATCTGTAGCGTATGCCTCGAAAACTAGATTGCCTCCCCAAAATAATGCGAGGACGAAGGCCATCAGTGTACATATTAGTCTTTTCAAAAATAAAACCTCCCGGGTTATAATTATAACTCATCATAACCGGGAGGTGTCATAAAGTTGTTTTACCGATGTGTTAGAGTTGTAATATCTTCTCCGGTTTTGATGCGCAAGTTTCGTTGGAGCTAAGGGAGTCCCCGTGATTAAGGCGTTACTATAGACTGTCGGCAAAATCAGACTTGAATTTTGCGACTAATCTGTTTTGCCAATCTGAAATCGGGGCCAGTCGGCCAAAGAAGAAACGTAATATTTTTGGTTCTTCTATAAAAGTCAACCCGCCAACCAGCTCCCGGTTCTCATAAAGCCACGCGATACGATCAACCGCATATTTGACCTGGGATAGAGTAAAGACCCGTCGTGGCATGGCCAAACGTAAAAGCTCCATATTGGACAGCGGCTCAACTCCATTTTCATCTCTTTGTTCGGACATAGTACCTCTTTCCATCCCCCGGACCCCGCTTGCTATATATACCGCTGCGGCCAGGGCCCCAGCCGGGTACCTATTTTGGGGAACATGAGATAAAAACTCCATAGCATTAAGATGACAGCCCAAACCGCCGGGAGGAGTAACCACCGGCACGCCCTTTTTTTGAAGCTCCTCCGTCATATAGGCAATAAACAGGGGACCTTGATTGATCATGTTTTCGTCCATCGTTTCCTCAAGGCCAACGGTCATTGCCTCTATCTCGCGTACCGACATCCCACCATAGGTTAGAAAACCTTCATACAGCGGTATAAGTTCACGTATTTTGAGGCACATTTCCCGATCATTAGTACAAATCCCGCCACCACGAGCACAGCCCAGCTTTCGGCCCGAAAAGTAGATGACATCCGGCAGGTCAGATATTTCACGCGTAATTTCTCGGATACTCAGGTCTTTACACTGGTCTTCCCTTACTTTAATGAAGTAAAGATTATCCGCCAAAAGACTAGCGTCAAGCACCAGAATAATGCCAAATTGCTTACATACCTCGCTAACTTCACGCATATTTTCAAGGGAAAAGGGCTGTCCGCCAATGAGGTTGGTGCCAGCTTCTAAGCGCACGAAAGCGATTTTTTCGGCACCGTGTTTCTCGATTGATTTTTTAAGTTTTTCGATATCCGTATTACCTTTAAAGGGGTGTTCACTATTTACCTTTAAACCCTCGTCGATAAGGATCTCTTCTACAGAGCCGCCATTCAAGACAATATGGGATTTGCTGGTGGTAAAATGATAATTCATCGGCACAATGGAGCCTGGTTTTACCAAAACCTGAGAAATGATGTTTTCACAGGCTCTTCCCTGATGGGCGGGTAGAAAATACTTTTTCCCGAATATCTCCTCGATTTTATTTTCCAGTTTAGTAAAAGTTTCCGAACCGGCATAACTATCATCTGCTATCATCATTGCCGCTAATTGCTGATCACTCATGGCATTTACTCCACTGTCCGTGAGCATATCCATAAATACATCGCGGTTTTTCAACAAAAAGGTATTGTTCCCGGCGATAGCAATTGCTTTTAAACGATAATCAACCGGCACCAGGTTTAATTTTTGAACAATACGGGCTTTGTGCATTTCCAGCGGAACGCTATCCCCATAATAAAACTTAATACTAGACATTAATCACCCACTCCTTTGAAATATTAATTACCGTAAATATTGCAGCTGGCATTTCAGCGTTCTGTTCCTTAATCCCATATATTCTTTTTAGGAAAGAAAATAAAAAAACGCAACCAGAAGGGTGCGCAGATTGATTAAACGCCTTTCAACCTTTTCCTACCACCCTACCGTCCTACCATTTTTTAAGCATAAAATATAACGCGAAACTACCATACTACACAAAATATTATATACCAAACAACTACATTGTGTCACTAGTAATTTATAAAATTTGGAGTTTTAGTCGATTCCAAAGAATGGCGGAGAGCCTTCTTTGAGGCCGCCGTATCCAGTTACTTTATGATTTCAGTAATAATTTTTTAAAATAACACCCAAAATTTTTATAACTTTTCCTTAAATTTCCGCATAACCTGTATAAATGCATAATGAATCCGGTAGATATTACCAAGCAAAACGATTATTAAAGGGAGGTTATTTGTATGATTCTGGAATTACGGGAGGCCCTGCTGGCCGCCCAAAGCCAATTTTTAGAATACCCATCGGTGGTTGGGGTAGCTCCAGATAAAGATCCCGAAACTGGAGAATACCGTATAGCTATTCTAATCTACCATTGGCAAATTGAAGGCCCAAAATCTGGCCAACCTACGGCCATGGCCTGGCGACAGAGAATCCCCAATGAAT
>JAAYQE010000002.1 GCA_012519455.1 Syntrophomonadaceae bacterium | reverse complement strand
CATTATATCGAGGTGACAGCTGTTTATGACGGTTTCACCGAGCGGTTGCCGCTATTGAGTGCCGGGGAAGGTAATACCCCGCCGGAGGATGTGGGTGGCGAAGGCGGCTATGAGGAGTTCTTGGAGATTATGGCGAATCCTTCCCATGAGGAATATGAATATATGCGCGAATGGGCAAAAGGCCAAGGATATCAGGATTTTGATTTTGAACAGGCCAGCCACCGTGTGAAGTATTCTTTGCGGTGGTAAGCGACTGCGGAGCAGTTTCAACACACAGCTGCGCTAAATGGTTCATGTGACGGTATGCCGGGCGGCAAACGAAAGGTGCCGCCAGAAAAGAAAAAAGCCCCAAAATCCACTTATACCGCGGCTTTAAGAGCGATTGGCTTTTGGTGCCGAAGGCCGGAGTCGAACCGGCATGAGCAAAGCCCAACGGTTTTTGAGACCGCCGCGTCTGCCAATTCCGCCACTTCGGCACGTTTATTAATTTGCTTTCCTAGTATAGCACAGGGATAATCTAGGTGTCAACGCTTTCAAAACAGCGTACTGGTCCATTTATCCGTTTAAGGACATAGTTTGTATCCTGGTAGTAGATATAGTAAAATACGTTAAGTGAATAATTTTTTTAAAAGCGTTCAGTGGAGATAAACCTATGAAAAAAGCAAAAACTTTAAAGATATTTTTCTGGAGCGCGGTTGCCTTAACTTTGTTATTATTCATCGTGGTTTTTTATCAAGTTAATATGGGAGATATTGTAGAATATTTAGGTTTCGAGGGTCCTTTATTACCCGAAAACACTCTGCAAGGTAATCTTGATCGGCAAGATCAAAATTATATAACCATTTGCAGCGTTGGGGATGTGATGCTAGCCCGTAAAGTGGGACGGGCCATTAAGACTCAAGGGCCGGATTATCCCCTGCGTGTTCTCGGCCCAGAATTAGCCGCCGCAGATATTACTTTCGCTAATTTAGAAAGCCCTATTGCCCAAAGCGGTCAACCGCTCCCCGGAAAGCAAATTTGTTTCCGCGCGCCTCCGGTTTCTTTAGAATCTTTAAAAGCAGGTGGATTTGACATTGTTAGCTTAGCCAATAATCATGCCGTAGATTATGATTCTCCCGCTTTGTTAGAGACGTTTGACCGTTTGTCTGAGGCCGGTATTGCGGTCATCGGTGCCGGGTCTAATATAAGCCAAGCCCGTCAAGCGGTTATTTTAGAACGCAAAGGGATGAAAATTGCGTTTCTCGCGTATAGTGATTTAGCCGATATCTATTTTAGCTATAAATATCGGAGAGCGCATCGGGCCCAAGAGAATCTACCCGGGGTAGCTCCGATGATTTTACCCGATATGTTAGATGATGTAAGAGCCGCTCGAGCTCAAGCAGATGCCGTAGTTGTATCCTTACACTGGGGGAATGAGTATACAGAGGAACCTACACCGCAGCAGCAGGAGATAGCCCACCGTTTGATTGATTTCGGGGCGGATTTAATTTTGGGGCATCATCCTCACTGGTTACAGGGCCTAGAAGTATATCAAGGAAAGTTGATTGCTTATAGCCTGGGTAATTTTGTCTTTGATCAAGATTGGTCCGAGCCTACTCAGGAAGGCTTGGTGTTACAAGTACAAATAGATCCAACCGGCTTAAAAGAGGCTCGTTTAAAACCAATTTACATAAATACATGCCAACCCCAATGGGCTTCAGAAGCGCGAGAGGAAAAAATATTTAATCAAGTGATAGAACGGTGTAGAAAATTAAATACCGAAGTTAAATGGGAAGGGGATTGGGCCAAGATTAAAGTTCAGAAGGATGCCGCTAATATTTGATGGAAAAAGGTGTTAAGGTGCTTAAACAAAACCACGCTAAAGAAAAATTTTTAATCCTGGATGGGAATAGTTTGACCCATCGGGCTTATCATGCCATTAACTCTTTGACTACCAGTCAAGGGGTTCCGACTAATGCCGTTTATGGTTTTACCAATATGCTGCTCAAATTGATTGAAGAGGAGCAACCGGATTATGTTGGAGTAGCTTTTGATAAAGGAAGGATAACTTTTCGGCACGAAGTGTATGCAGATTATAAAGGACATCGGTCCGCAACCCCAGAGGATTTACGTCCTCAGTTTCCTTTAATAAAAAGGGTGCTAAAGGCGATGCGGATCCCGGTTTTTGAATTAGAGAACTACGAAGCTGATGATTTAATCGGGACTTTAGTTCATCTTGCGGAAGAAAAGGGTTTGCAGTCGACTATTATCAGTGGAGATCGCGATGTTTTACAACTAGTGAGTCCGGTTACTCACGTACTGATTACCCGCAGGGGAATCAGCGTAATGGAGGCGTATGATGTAGAGCAGATCGCGGAAAAGTATGGTGGCTTAGCGCCTCAGCAGTTAATTGACATTAAGGCCCTGGAAGGGGATGCCTCCGATAACATTCCGGGTGTTCCTTCGGTAGGCCCTAAGACCGCGCAAAAATTAATCCGACAATATGCTAGTATTGAGCGATTACTAGAACATCGGGCCGAAATCCGGGGAAAATTAAGCGGACTGCTTAATGAATATTCAGACCAAATTCATCGGAGTAAATGGCTGGCTACCATTGTTCGTGATGTACCTATTCAGGTTAACTGGAAGCAGTGTCAGTACCGAGGACCCAATTATCAAGAATTAATCCAGGCTTTTCGCGAATTAGAGTTTCGCACCTTAATTAAGCGGATCACAACAGCCATGCCAGGATCAGCGCGGACGGAGTTGGAGGTTCCCGTAGAAACTGAAGCGCGGCTGGAACCCGAACTAATGGAACATGACTACTGGAGAATAACGGAAGAAGATGATTTGGAAGCCTTAGTCGAAGAAATAGAAACCTGGAGAAAACAGGCCCAGCTTGCGGGTGAGACCCCGGTTCTAGCCCTTTATGTAGAAGCAACTGATCCCCATCCCCTCCGAGGAGAGCCCCTTTCCCTTAATCTTTGTTGGCAAAACGGTCGGGCCCGTCAACTGCTGCTCCCTACGGATCAAGAACTAACCGGGATTAAAAATCGCTTAAGCACTCAAATTAAAGCCTGGTTGGAGGATGCGGAGCTTCTCAAAGTATTGCATGATGCTAAGTCGGTCTGGGTACTTATGCATCGGGCCGGATATACCATCCAAGGTATGGTTGGCGATACCTTATTGGAAGCGTATCTGACTAATCCGGCCTTAGCTAAATTAAGTCTGGAAGATCTTTCTTTACAATATCTCAATCAGCTAATCCTTCCCGCCCCTGATCCTGTCTGGGAGGGCTGCCGGCGGGCCGAGGCAGTGTT
>JAAYQE010000063.1 GCA_012519455.1 Syntrophomonadaceae bacterium | reverse complement strand
TTTCAGCCGAATGAATACTACTGAGGTACAAACGCGTGTGGCTAATACAGCCGGTACGGAAGTAGTGAATCGCATTAAGAAAAGTATTCCGGATTTTCTTCCCCGTAGTTTAGTTCGTAAGGTAGAGGAGGGGATTCAGGCCTGGGTTCAAAAGGAGATTCCTCCCATTTTCGAACAGGTAGTTTGGCAGGTGTCCGGTCAGTTAAAGGAAGATATCCGGGTTTCGCAGATCGTAGAAAATAAGATTCAGCAGTTTGATTTAGAGCAACTGGAAAATTTGGTTAGTACGATTGCTTGCCGTGAGTTGCGTCATATTGAATGGCTCGGCGGCGTACTGGGCTTTTTCATTGGCCTGGTCCAAGTTGCGGTTTTTTACTGCTTACCCTATTCATTGTAATTCATTTGGTAAATAATATTAAATAACGCACAGGCTGGCTTATCAGGAAAGGAGATTTGTATGGATCAGATCAAAGTTTATCTTAAAGATGGAACGCACCGGGAGTACCCAGTCGGGACCACGATTGGACAGATAGCCGAGCATATCAGCCGAAAACTAGGGGCCCAAGCTTTGGGAGGAAAATTTAACGGACAACTGCGGGATTTGAATTACCCGCTTCAGGAAGATGGGAACCTGGAGATTTTGACTTTTGAAAGTGAGGAAGGGAAAGAAATATACCGGCATAGCTGTTCACATATTATGGCACAAGCGGTACAAAAATTATTTCCGGGTACCCAATTAGGGATTGGCCCGGCTATTGAAAATGGTTTTTATTATGATTTTGATCTAGAACAATCCTTCACACCGCAAGATTTGGAGCGGATAGAGGAAGAAATGACCGCAATCATCAAGGCGGACTATTCTTTTGAACGGCAAGAAGTAGATCGGGAGGAAGCGATTCGTCTTTTTACGCAGCGAGGAGAGAACTATAAAGTTGAATTAATTAATGATTTGCCTTCGGAAGCAGCCATCAGCCTTTACCGACAGGGCGATTTTTTGGATCTTTGCGCCGGACCGCATGTGCCGTCTACGGGAAGAATTAAAGCCTTAAAGTTGATGAGCCTGGCGGGGGCCTACTGGCGGGGTAGTGAAAGAAACAAAATGTTACAGCGGATTTACGGAACTGCTTTCAGTAAAAAAAGCGAACTAGATGATTACCTGTTTCGTCTAGAAGAGGCTAAACGCCGCGATCACCGTAAACTAGGAACCGAACTAGGCCTTTTTACTATAATGGAAGAAGGTCCTGGTTTTCCCTTTTTCCTGCCTAAAGGAATGATTTTGCGTAATCAACTGGAGGACTTTTGGCGCGAATTACATCAGCGTACGGGATATCAAGAAATCAAGACCCCTATTATTCTGCATCGCGGGTTGTGGGAACAGTCCGGGCATTGGGATCATTATAAAGAAAACATGTATTTCACCCAGATTGATGAAGAGGATTACGCAGTAAAACCGATGAATTGTCCCGGGGGCATTTTAGTCTACCGGACCCAATTGCATAGTTACCGTGAGTTCCCGATTCGCTTGGCGGAAATGGGACTGGTACACCGGCACGAAAAGTCTGGGGTATTACACGGCTTAATGCGGGTAAGGGCTTTTACCCAGGATGACGCGCATATTTTTATGCTCCCTTCGCAGATTACGCAGGAGATTAAAGGGGTAATTGATCTGGTAGATGAAGTTTACCGGGTTTTCGGATTTTCGTATCATGTAGAATTGTCTACGCGTCCGGAAAAGGCGATGGGGTCACTGGAGGTTTGGGAACAGGCAACGAATGCTCTACGGATGGCCATGGAAGAAAAAGGGATGGAATATAAGGTAAATGAAGGGGATGGAGCTTTTTACGGCCCTAAAATTGACTTTCATCTAAGAGATTCAATTGGTCGTACTTGGCAATGCGGCACCATCCAACTAGATTTTCAGATGCCGGAGAAGTTTGATTTAACTTACATTGGGGATGACGGGCAGCGGCATCGGCCGGTAATGATTCATCGAGTAGCTTTTGGTAGTATGGAGCGCTTTATCGGGATTTTGATTGAACACTATGCCGGCGCCTTCCCCGTTTGGCTGGCTCCGGTTCAAGTACGGGTGATTCCCATTACGGAGCGGCATCATACGTATGCACATCAGGTTTTTGCCCAGTTGGTGGAAAAAGGATTTCGGGTGGAAATCGATGATCGCAAGGAAAAAGTTGGTTATAAGATTCGAGAAGGTCAGATGCACAGGATTCCTTACCTGCTGGTGGTAGGCGATAAGGAACAGGAAAAAGGAATGGTGGCGGTACGCGCCCGAGGCGAAGGCGATCTAGGCGCTTTCCCGATGGCACAATTTGAAGCGCGTTTGAATCAGGAAAATACTTGGCGCTTTCAACCTACCAGCTCGTAATTGGATTTTTTTGAGGTTGACAGAGAATAGCAACTCCTGGTATAATTACGTTTGCTAATAGTTAAAGTAATTATATATAGTATAAATATAAAAGAAAAATTTTTAAAGTAGAAGCCAGCCGCTTCTCACCTTACGGTGTCGCAAAAAGATTACTGATAAGGTTGGTTTAAATAAAATGCTGAATGAACAATTTTGTTATAGAATAGACAGCGTTTTATCAGCGGGTGGATTTTATCTACACCGCTTTTTATTTTATCAATATTTTATGGATATGTTTAATTTTATCAAACGTTAAGATCTATAAAATAAAAATTTATGGGGGTGGCGTAATATCAGCAAAGACCTGAGAGTTAATAATGAAATTCGGGTTCGTGAAGTGCGTTTAGTTGGTGAAAATGGGGAGCAGTTAGGCATCTTGCCGGTTAAAGAGGCGTTGCGGGTAAGTTTAGAAAAAGGACTAGATCTTGTAGAGGTTGCCCCGAATGCGAAACCTCCGGTTTGTCGTTTAATGGATTATGGAAAGTATAAGTACGAACAGTCGAAGCGCGATCGTGAGGCCCGTAAAAAACAAAAAGTTATTACGGTTAAAGAGGTAAAAGTAAGACCAAAGATTGAGGAACACGACCTGGAGGTAAAAACCAAAAACGCGGAACGCTTTTTAAAAGAAGGGGACAAAGTAAAAGTTACCGTAATGTTTCGCGGCCGAGAGATCACCCATCCGGCACTGGGGCAGCAGATTTGTGCGCGTATTGCCGAAACTTTAAAAGAATTGGCTAATGTAGAGCGAGAGGCCCGGCTAGAAGGGCGAAATATGGTGATGATCCTAACTCCCCGGCACGAATAAGTCTCATCCTAATCGGTATGGGGAAAGATAGATTTTTTATCCTAGCTTAAATAGATTAAAGCTCTAAATAAAGGCCTAAATTTGGATGAGAGGAGGAACAAAAGTGCCAAAAATAAAAACCCATAGAGGAGCTGCGAAACGGTTTAAAAAAACGGGCAGCGGGAAGATAAAACGCGCAAAAGCCTTTAAGAGCCATATCTTGGAAAAAAAGAGTGCTAAACGTAAACGTAATCTACGGCAGGGTACTCTAGTTAGTACTGCAGATGCTCAGAAGGTTAAGCGTTTGATTCCCTATGTCTAAAAATATCTTAATTGACTATTAGTTGGTACTAATAGGTTAGTTTTGTTTAAAGGAGGTTCCGCCCATGCCCAGGGTTAAACGGGGCGTTGTTGCGCATCGAAGGCATAAGAAAGTTCTTAAGTTAGCTCGTGGTTATCGTGGAGCAAAGTCACGGTGGTATCGTCTGGCCAGTCAGCAATTGTTGAAGTCCTACAGTTATGCTTACGCTCACCGTAAAGATCGGAAAAATGATTTCCGTAAACTTTGGATTGCGCGTATCAATGCTGCAGCCAGGTTAAATGGCCTTTCCTACAGCCGCTTGATGTTTGGGCTTAGACAAGCCGGCATTGAAATTAATCGAAAGATGCTAGCGGATTTAGCGGTTAACGATCTACCAGCTTTTGGAAAATTAGTGGATGTAGCTAAAGAAAACCTTGGTGCCAGGTAAGCAAATTGACAGAGTTAAATTAAGGACAGGGGTGTGGTAGGAATTACCATACTCCTTTTTCAATTAAGCTTCTTTTTTAGGGAGAGAGGAAGGTATGGAACACCTTACTTCACGGCAGAATCCATTAATCAAGTATATTCGGTCTTTGCGGCAACGTAAGGGGCGGGAACGAGAAAGTCGGTTTGTAATTGAGGGAGTACGCTTACTGGAAGAAGCGCTCCGGGCGACTGGCAGGCCCGAAGGCTGGTTTTGTCTGGAAACGGTTCTTTTTTCTCCTGATTTAAGCCATCACCCTCGGGGCCAGAAATTAATTGCGGAATTAGCGGAACGGGAAGTAAAAATGTATACGGCAGCGAATGAATTATTCCCATACCTAGCGGATACGATAAATCCCCAGGGAATTATTGGCATCGTGCAGCGAACTAATTTTCTTCCGGGGCGCGTCTTTACGCCGGAAGTCGAAGTCTTTAACCGGTTTAGTGAATCTTTGACCAAGCCTTTAATCTTGGTTTTGGATCGACTTCAAGATCCCGGGAACTTAGGAACCCTGTTACGTACCGCTGAAGCAACTGGTGTATCGGAAATCTGGTTAACGCCGGGTACGGTTGATCCTTTCAGTTCTAAAGTAATCCGCGCTTCCATGGGCTCTATTTTCCGCGTTCCCCTGCGGACCGAGGTCGAACCGTCTTTAATCAGCAATCTGGGTCAAGCAGGGGTTCGATTAGTGGCCACGTCGGTAGATAAGGGCCAGCCCTATTATCAAAGTGATTTTTGTGGGCCAACGGCGATTTTACTAGGTAATGAAGGTAGCGGTTTAAGCTCATTTTTAACTCAGAAAAGCCAGGAGATAATTACCATACCTTTGGGGGGAGAAGTAGAATCTTTAAATGTGGCTGTTGCCGGGGCGATTTTATTATTTGAAGCACGACGGCAGCGGGAAAGTAAAAACTTGAATTAACTTTCTGGCCTATGCTATAATCTATTCAGAAACATCCTCGAGAGATAGGGAAAGGTGTGGTACTTCCATGCTCCCAGCCGAGTTTTTTTGGAGGATTTTCGAGACCACCGGATCGGTCATCGCCTATATTATGTATCGCAAGCTGATGATCCAATAAAACGCAAATGGGGTCACGAAGCGTAATTTAATGGATAGCTTAAATGTGATGCGTGGGGCCAGTACCCGGAGAGATACTAACAGGGAAGGGGCGAGATGATTGAGAGCGCCTCTAAGAGGAAGCCCGGGGAATTCGCCCACAAACTGCGGGCTGAAGGGTTATGGCTTATTGCCAATTAACCTGGTAGGTCTGGCCGGAACCTTCACCGTTATACGAAGGATTTGTGGGCATGAGTGAATCTAGAGGAGTTAATAAACTCCGGATATCTAGATTAATAAGGGTGGTACCACGGAAGTTAGCTTTCGTCCCTTGATGGGGCGAAAGCTTTTTTATTTAAAAAAGGAGGTTAAGTACAGCCTTGTTCGATCAATTACAAAAGATTCGGCAGCAAGCAGGTGAACTGATTCCGGTCGTAATGGACCGACAGAAGCTTAATGAAATTCGGGTGCGTTTTCTGGGTAAAAAAGGTGAGGTAACGCGTGTGCTGCGAAGTATGGGCCAGCTTTCACCGGAAGAACGTCCCCGGTTAGGCAAGAAGGCTAACGAAATCCGAGATTATATTGAAAATTTATTAGAGCAAAAGTTAGCGTTGATCTTGGCCCGGGAAAAAGAAGAGCATTTACAGCAAGAAACCCTGGATGTAACGCTGCCCGGCCGGAACATAATCCTGGGACATCGGCATCCTTTGACCCAAATTATGAATGAAATTAAAGAAATCTTTCTCGGGATGGGTTTTGAAATCGTGGAGGGTCCGGAAGTTGAATTAGATTATTATAATTTTGAAGCTTTGAATATTCCCAAAGATCATCCGGCGCGGGATATGCAGGACTCCTTCTATATTACTCCGGAAATATTGTTAAGGACACATACTTCTCCGGTCCAGGCTCGGGTTTATGAAGCTCGGGTACCGGAGATACCGGTACGTATTATTGCCCCTGGAAAGGTGTACCGTCGGGATGATGATGCTACCCATTCACCTATGTTTCAGCAGGTAGAGGGATTCTTAATTGATCGCCAGGTAAGTCTGGCGGACTTGAAAGGAACTTTATTAGCTTTTGTGCGGCAGATGTTTGGCCCGGATCGGGAGATTCGACTACGGCCTAGTTTCTTTCCGTTTACCGAACCTAGCGCAGAAGTAGATGTTTCTTGCATCATGTGTAATGGAGTCGGTTGTCGTACGTGTTCCCATACCGGTTGGTTAGAGATTTTAGGTTCGGGCATGGTACACCCACGGGTTCTTGAAATCGCCGGATATGATCCGGAACAGGTTTCGGGTTTTGCTTTTGGTATGGGGGTGGAGCGCATTGCCATGCTTAAGTATGGGATTGATGATCTACGTCTATTCTTTGAGAATGATCTACGCTTTTTAAAGCAGTTTTAAAGCAATAGGAGGTTAAAGAATGCGCGTTCCGATTAACTGGTTAAAGGAATATGTAGATATCGACCTTAATCCGGAGGAATTAGCCCGGTGTGTAACCATGGCCGGGATTGAGGTAGATAATATAGAAAAACTGGCGGACGGGGAAGTAGTTTTGGAGCTTGAATTAACGCCTAATCGCTCGGACTGCCTGGGCTTAATTAACGTGGCCCGGGAGGTGGCTGCCATTACCGGGGAAAAGCTACATCTACCGGAAATTATCGTACCTGAAACCGAAGAGAGGATTGAAGCCCTAGCCGGAGTTGAGATTCAGGCGCCGGCTTTATGTAAACGTTATTTAGCCCGGTTGATTCGGGAGATTCGTATTGCTCCCTCCCCATCCTGGATGCAGCAGCGGTTGCAGGCAGCCGGGATTCGTCCGATTAACAATATTGTGGATATAACTAACTATGTGATGCTGGAAACCGGGCAACCGTTGCATGCTTTTGATTACGATACCCTAATCGAAAACCGGATCGTGGTACGGAGAGCGCGGCCGGGAGAAACAATAACAACCCTAGATAAAGTTGAACGCCATTTAGAAGAAGAAACCCTGGTTATTGCAGATGCCCAACGGGCCGTGGCCTTAGCCGGGGTTATGGGGGGGTTGGATACCGAAGTAACTGAAGATACGCGAACCGTACTTCTAGAATCAGCCTTTTTTGACCGCGTTAGTATCCGGCGGACTTCCCGTAAAGTTGGGTTGCGTTCTGAATCATCGATGCGCTTCGAAAAAGGAATCGACATTGCCGGTGTATCGATAGCAGCGGACCGGGCGGTACAATTAATGGCGCAACTAGGTGCTGGACGGCCCGTAGCCGGGGTCATTGACCGTTATTTGGCCCCCTGGCAGCCGCGTATTGTTTCTTTGCGCATATCGCGTGCCAACCGTTTACTAGGAACGGACCTTAGCTTATCGCAGGTAATAGCCTTACTAGGTCCGCTGCAGTTAAAGCCGGAGCTTAAAGATCAGGACCTGGTAGTCGTAGAAATACCTTCTTATCGAGGGGATCTAGAACGTGAAGAAGATCTCATTGAAGAAATTGCTCGTTTATATGGTTATGATCGAATCCCTGTAACTTTACCCCAGGGTACTACCACCCAGGGAATTAAAACTCCAAGACAAAAAGCCGAAGATCGAACTAGGGATATTTTGGTGGCCTGCGGACTAAGCGAAGTAGTTACTTTTAGTATGGTTAGCCCTCGGGTATTCGACCGGATTGGTCTTCCAGCTGTTGATCCCTTGCGCCAAACTATCTCCTTGGCTAACCCCTTAAA
>JAAYQE010000062.1 GCA_012519455.1 Syntrophomonadaceae bacterium | reverse complement strand
TTCTAGTATCTTGTAGGCTATCTTTCAAGATTTTTAAACCTTCATTTAAACCAACTTCATCGATAATAAGTGGAGGCATTAATTTTATAACTTCGTCATTTGTTCCTGATGTTTCCATGATGAGACCGCGTTCAAAAGCCACAGAACATACTTTTTTAGCTAATCCTTTAACTCCACAGGCAATACCCTGCATAAACCCCCTGCCCCGCACTTCACCCTTTATTTCAGGATGGTTATGTACTAGATGAACAAGGTAATCATGCATTTTCTTTTCTTTGGTCTTAATCTCCTGGGAAAACCTTTCATCTTTCCAAAGATAAAGTGCTTCCGTAGCCGTAATAAAAGCCAGATTGTTGCCTCGAAAAGTACCATTGTGTTCGCCTGGGGACCAAATATCCCATTCTGGTTTAATTAAGTTTATAGATAAAGGCAGACCATAACCGCTAAGTGATTTAGATAGACAAATAATGTCCGGATTAATACCCGCCGGTTCAAAACTAAAAAAGGTTCCGGTGCGTCCGCAACCAGCCTGAATATCATCCACGATGAGCAAGATTTCTCGACGCCGGCACATTGCTTCAATGCGTTTGAGCCATTCAAAACTGGCTGTGTTGATACCGCCTTCCCCCTGGACCGTTTCTAGAATAATAGCGGCCGGAGTTGATACGCCACTAGAACTATCCTCTAAGTATTTTTCCATATATTTAATTGTGTCAACGCCTTCGCCGAAGTATTTATCATAAGGCATAAAAACAGCGTTATTAAGTGAAATGCCCGCCCCTTGACGTTTAAAAGAATTACCGGTAATAGAAAGAGAGCCGAGGGTCATTCCATGAAAGGCATTGGTAAAGCTGATAATCGTGTCCCGTCCGGTTACTTTGCGCACTAGTTTAAGAGCGCTTTCCACCGCATTGGTCCCCGTTGGGCCAGGAAACATAATTTTGTAATCCATACCCCTTGGGGTTAAAATTATGTCTTTAAACTGCTTGAGAAATTCTTTTTTAGCCTCAGTCGCCATATCCAGACTGTGAACGACTCCGTCTTTGGCGATATAATTTAATAATTTTTCTTTCATACCCGGATGATTGTGCCCATAATTCAAGGCCCCAGCACCGGAGAAAAAATCAATATATTTCTTTCTTTTACTATCTTCTAACCGATATCCATTAGCCCAAGTAAAAACAGTTGGAAAACTTCTACAATAACTACGGACATTAGATTCTAAGTCCTCAAAAATTTTCATATCGTTTAACCCCATATTCAAAATAATCCCCCCGCTTTTAAAAATTAAAATTTACTTTTTAAAAGGACCAATACGAAGCATTAATTCATCTTCATGCTGTCCCCCTGGAAACAGTCGGGTCGGAAAACATGTATATAATTCACATACGGTATTTAATTCTGCGGCCAGTTTTCGATACAGCGCTTCAGCTGCCTTATTAGATGGGGTTACGGTAATTTCAAGAAAACGAATTTTGCTGCATGTTTCTCGTTCAAGCAGGTGTTTTAACATGGTCATTCCTAATCTACGCCGACGGAAGGCTTCATCCACCGCTACCTGCCAAACAAAAATAACTTCTGGATCCGTTGGAGGACAAAATGCGGAAATAAATC
>JAAYQE010000061.1 GCA_012519455.1 Syntrophomonadaceae bacterium | reverse complement strand
GTAGAAATTATTTATATTTGTTTTTTCCCTAGGTTGGACCCGGGCCGGTATTGCATATAGTTTTTCAGAAGATAATAAAGAAAAGGCTTGGGGAAAGAAAGGATGGAGTGTTTATTATGGGAAAAAAGCTAAATATTGCTTTCCTCTGGCATATGCATCAACCATGTTATAAAGACTTACACACGAATCATTATCATTTACCTTGGGTACGATTACACGGGATAAAGGGTTATTATGACATGGCTAAAATTGTGGAAGAGGTTGAAAAAGCACGGGTTACCTTTAACCTAGTTCCTTCTCTTTTAGAACAACTTTCGGATTATGCCGAAGGAATTGGTATGGATATTTATTTGGAGCACACCTTAAAAGAGCCAAGCGATTTAACACGAGAAGAAAAAATTTTTATCCTGAGTAACTTTTTTCACGCCAATCACGAGAACATGATTGGCCCTTATCCTCGGTACGCCGAATTAGATAGTCTTCGCGGTGATGTATCTACTGTAGACCAACGCTTAGATCAATGGAGCACGCAGGATTTTTTGGACTTACAGGTATGGTTTAACTTAACCTGGTTTGGGCAGACGATTAAGGATCGGGATGAGGAAATTCAGGGGTTGATTCGTAAAGGTAGGGGATATTCTCAGGGAGATAAGGAGCGAGTTTTAGCTAAACAGCGAGAGGTGTTACAGGAAGTGGTCCCTCTTTACCGTAGTTTAGCCGATAACGGACGGATAGAATTGACGACTAGTCCCTTTTATCATCCCATTCTTCCCCTCTTATGCGATACCGATGAAGCACGTAACTCAATGCCCGGCTCTTCTTTGCCACGCAGTCGCTTTTCTTTTCCGGAGGATGCCGATAGTCAGATTCGAGGGGGACTATCCTATCACGAGGCCGTTTTTGGTCGTCGGCCCCGCGGTATGTGGCCTTCCGAAGGATCGGTTAGTGATGCTGCTTTAAACCTAATGGCGCGTAATGGTTTGGTTTGGACTGCTTCAGATGAGAATATTCTAGCCAATACTTTACGGGCCAAGGGTCGAGAAATTAGAGGTCGTGAGTTCTTGTATCAACCTTATTTATGGGAATCGGAGGGTGGACAACTGGCTATGTTTTTCCGGGATCATCAGATTTCGGATTTAATTGGCTTTGTTTACCATCGATGGTTTACTCCCGACGCTATCGGTGATTTAATTCATCGTTTATCTAATTTGAAACGTGAATTGCCTTCAGATCGACCCAATTTGATCAGTATTATTCTTGACGGGGAAAATGCCTGGGAATACTATTATCGAAACGGTTATGACTTTCTAACCGGGATTTACCGGGCACTGGCGGAGCATCCGGATTTAGAAATGGTTACTTTCTCCGAATATCTCTGGCGCCATCCAATCGGTGAACGTACGAAGCGGATCCACTCCGGTTCCTGGATTAATGCTGATTTCGGCACCTGGATCGGGCAGCCAGCCAAAAATTTAGCCTGGGAATATTTAACCCGGGCCCGCCAGGATATAGAACGATACACGCCTGAGCAGTTATCCGAAGAGAAAGTGGAATTGGCCTGGCATGAAATGATGATTGCCGAAGGAAGTGATTGGTTTTGGTGGCTGGGAGATACCCACTCCAGTGCTTTAGATGCGGAGTTTGATGAATTATTCCGCATCCACTTAAAGAATATATACTGGATACTGGAGCAAGAAGCGCCGGCATATTTGGATTATCCCATTCAACAGGCCGCTGTTCATTACGGTCAAGAGCCTACGGAGATGATTCATCCAACGTTAGATGGAACAGTCGGGCCGGGCGAGTGGGCACCGGCCGGCACTTATAGTTTCGATAAAGGGTCCGGGGCCATGCAACGTTCCCAGTACCTGATCGAGCGCCTTTTTTATGGTTTTGATACCTATTACCTGTACTTGCGTCTGGAAGGCAATGTTTGTAGTTGGCTGCAGGGAAGTAATCCGGCTTTAGAGGAATCCTTTGGTCATGAACCGCAAATTCAGTTTTCTCTTACGCATACGCAGGATTTTTTTATCCGCGTTAATGCTATTAATAAGCCGGGAGAAAAAGTGCCGGTGGAATTAGTAACGCAACCTGATGAATTATTAATTGATACCTTACCGGCTAGAGTTTCGGAACGAAATTTAGAACTAGCCGTACCGCTGGAAAAGTTGGGGCTTAATTCTGCCGATCAGTTTGGCTTACAGGTTATCGTAAAGAATGAAAAAGGCGAATTAGAGCGGTGGCCGGTGCATGATCCTTTACAAATACAAATAGTTTAGTTTTTAAAACATTATTAAAAGTAATTATACGACAGGTGGTGTTCTTAGTTGGCAACTCCAACACAGCCAAATATAAATGAAAGAATCAATCTTCTATTTGGTATTCACTGTCATCAACCGGTAGGCAATTTTGATTTTGTCTTTGAACAGGTGTATCAACAATCTTATTTACCTTTTATGGAGGTACTCGCCCAACATCCGCAAGTCAAAATGACGCTGCATTATACCGGGGGTTTACTGGAATGGTTAGAGGAGCACCATCCTGAATGGTTTGAATTACTTCGATCTCTAGTGCAGTCCGGTCAGGTGGAATTACTGGGCGGGGGGTTTTATGAACCGATTTTAGCGGTTATCCCTGAGGCTGACCGACGCGGTCAATTAGGTTTGCTCTCGGAGTATCTAGCCGCCAGATTTAGCCATAACCCTCAGGGAATGTGGTTAGCGGAGCGGGTGTGGGATAGTTCCATTGTACCGTCTTTGGTACAGTCAGGGATTAAATACGTACTTGTAGATGATTTTCATTTTATTTGCGCCGGTCGGGATTCCCAAGAACTTTATGGTTATTACCTCACCGAAGAGGAAGGATATTCACTGGGTTTATTCCCTATTGATGCTCGCTTACGCTATCTAACCCCCTTTCAACCCGTTGAGCAAACCTTAGAATATTTAGCCAAGATAGCTGATGAAACTGGAACCCGTTGTGCGATCGTTATGGATGATGGTGAAAAATACGGAAGTTGGCCGGATACTTATAATTGGGTTTACCGGGAAGGCTGGCTAGAACAGTTTTTTAGCGCCCTGGAAGCGAATCGGGAATGGATTAAAACCGTTACTTTTTCCGAAGCGATGAATACATTTCCTCCTCAGGGAAGAATATATTTACCTACTGCTTCTTACTTCGAAATGGGACAATGGTCCCTACCAAGCCAAAAAGCAGTAGATTTGGGCAAAATTCATCGAGAGTTAGAAAATGCCGGTAATTTAGAGGAAATACGTCCTTTTTTACGAGGCGGGATCTGGAAAAATTTTTTTGTAAAGTATCCGGAAAGCAATCGGATGCACAAAAAAATGTTGTATTTAACGCAACAAATAAAGAAGTTGCCCCAATGGGAGGAACGAGATGCGGCCCAGAGGCTAATTTATAAAGCTCAAACTAATGATGCATACTGGCATGGAGTTTTTGGCGGATTGTATTTGCCCCATTTACGGCAGGCTGTGTACCGGAACTTGATCCAGGCTGAAAGATGCCTGGATGCAGCCCGATTACGGGAAGAACGTCGGTCGGGCGTTCGCGCCAATGGCTTAGTACGATGGGAAACGGTAGATTATGATTTAGATGGCTTTAAGGAGATATTGGTATCTACCCCCTTTTATACTTGTGG
>JAAYQE010000060.1 GCA_012519455.1 Syntrophomonadaceae bacterium | reverse complement strand
TATAGTCCGCTTTTACAATGTTGCCGGCACTATCTTCGTAGTAAATATACGTCGGAAGCGCAGCGCCCGCTACGGATGTAAAGAGAAACATAAGAGCTACAACCATAGCCACAAGACTAGTCGTTTTTCGTTTTAAATTCATTCTTTTTGCTTACCTCCTTGTAATTTCCTCGTGGTATATTCCCAAGCCCCTTATTGCAAGTTTCTTGGCAACACCTCCTTACCCAAGCATATAATTTCATTTACTCAATACTAACAACGATAAAATCGTCACCATTACCCCCGGAACCCGGATCCTGGGCACCTTCCGTACCATCAGGCTGGATAAACAAAACCGGGGTCGGGATAACTGTCAGCCAGTAATTAGAATTCGTTTGCGATAGAGCGAAGCTGAGACCATCATCTAACGCACTAGCCCAATCGACTATTTTATCGTCCGTGGTGACAATGACAATAACTCGAAAATTATCCTGGGCTGCTTTCAAGGCATTCTTAATCGCCAGCAGCATAACCAGATCTCCTTCGGTTGCGGCTTCGATGGCAGCCGCGTAGTCCGCCTTGACCACCTGACTGTTTGCATTTCCGTAATAAATGGCCTCGGGTGGTGCCGCCAGCACGGCACTGGCCGTGAATAAGACCAGCAGCATACTGACGATGACGACTTTACCTAATCTGGATTTATTAAAGGGCATCGTTCGCATCTTTTAACCCCCTAATTCTACCGTTTACTTGGACATCCACTAACGACAATTGATCCTGAAGGACTAGATATTAGTGATTGTTTTGTCTTGGGTAAAAGTTCCCTCAGCCGTCACTACCGTAAAGGTTACTTTATCCCCTGCTTTATACTGCGGATGTTCTTCTAATTGCAGCATATATTTACCTGCTTTTGAACCCGCAGGCACATCTAAGTCATCGACTTTCACTGAGCTGGCTGTTACTCCGTCCTGAAGTGTAACGGAAAAGGTCAAAATGCCTAGAGGATCAATAAATGCCGCAGTTAACTTAATCACCGCATCCCCAGAAACCGGTACTTTTGCCGCTTCAAAAGTCGCAGTAGCCGTATTCAGTGCGGTTACCGCAGCATCCACATCCCCCTGGGTAGCTGCAGCACTATCTGCTACAGCTTGCGCCGTAGCAATCGCTTCGTTGTAGGCATCTACCGCATCTTGCGGATAGTTACCCGGGGCACTACCCACTACAGCGGCGGCTACTTTACCGTTAGCTGCGGTTATCGCGGCGTTCAAAGTAGCCTTATTAACCGTTGCGCCTCCGGACTTAGTTACGACGATGGTCAAATCGTTAACTGTCTTAGCCCCATCCACGGTTACCCGGTATTCGTTCGTACCCGGCTTATTATTCGCTGCTTGGCCGTTTACGGTTACACCAGTTACTACGGAAGCAAAGGCATCCTTAATGAAAACTTTAACTACCGTGTTCCCTGCTGGATCAGCTATGGTCTGCACGTCGGCAATAGCTTCGTCTAAGAGACCCGCATCAACCGTATATACAAAAGTATATACAATACTATCCCGCATCCCGGTCTTTACCGCAAAAGCCTTAATGGTCTTATCGGCATCAATGGCGATGGGAGCCGTGTATTTAGTGCTGTTGGTGGTAGGAATACTGCCATCAACGGTGTAGTAAATGGTAGCGTCCTGAGTAGTGGTCGCCAAGGTTACCGCGGTTCCAGCTGCTACTGCACCAGGAGCCGGGGTTGCGGTAATGGTTGCTACCTGTGGGGTTCTCCCGCCGCCACCACCACCGCCGCTGGTGCTACCAACGGTAAAGCTGGCACGCAGGCTGCCCAGAGCTTTATCCACAGTGGCTACATCAATATCGGAAGCGACTAACTTCATGCCTTGACTTTCTTTACCTGGAATAAACGAGCGTACCGCATAGTTGCGATCTGGGAGCAGATAAATGGAGAAGACCCCCGTGCTGTCAGTCCGGGTTAAGAAAGTAGGCGCAGGATTCGTAGTAAAGGCCACGGTTGTATTGGCAACTACATTACCACTTTCATCAACTAGTTTACCGGTCGCCTTAACCCCTTTAACCATAGTGATTTCCGGCTGGGCACCGGCATCCTTAGCCACAGCTACCGCGCTGGCATAACCAACGTATTCATCCTTAGTGACCGAAAGGTCATAGAAACCCGCTGCCACCCGGAATTCAAACTTGCCGTAAGCATCGGTGCTTGTCTTTTTGGCAACTTCAACATCATTTTCGTCGAACAACAGTACTTCAGCGTTAGCTACGGCCTCACCGTCTAATATCACCGTACCGCTGATCTTATCGGCTTCAACCGGGGTTCCAGGCGTAAAACCTTTTGCCCGATCGAGAATTACGACCGCTTCGGCCCGAGTAATAGAGTTGGCCGGTTTGAAACTACCATCGGGATAACCGCTGATTAATTTATTGGCCACCAGGGCTTTTACCGCATCTTCCGCCCAGGCACCAATTGCACTAGCATCGGTAAAGGTAACCTCGGTGGTCACCGGAGCTAGTTTTAAGTATTGGGAAACAATCTTAGCAACTTCTTGACGGGTCATCGGATTATTCGGTCTAAAAGTACCATCTTCATAACCCGACAGATAACCAGCAGCCTTCGCTGCCGCTACATCCTGATAAAACCAATCGGTAGATTTTACATCTTTGAACTCTGCTGTTGCTGCCGTGTTTTGCAATGCAAATACTCGGTTGAGCATGGTCACAAATTCAGCCCGGGTAACCGCTTTATCTGGTTTAAACGTGCCGTCTTCATAACCCTTAATCAGTCCCTGGTTTACCCATTTACTGATTTGCTCAGAGGCCCAATTGCCGCTAATATCAGATAAATTCACCGGAGCAGCCATTGCCGGGCCGATCATGGTTACCAGCAGGCAGAGCGCCAAAGTGATCGCCAGTAACTTTGACTTCATTGTATGCCATTACCACCTTTCCCTGTATCTTTAAATAGTGCGTTAGACTAAACGACGCCCACCCCTCCCTTCTTAAACAATACGCATTGTACCTCGCTCACCATTTTGGATTTAAGGGTTAAGCCGGGTACTTTTTTTAATGCTATATAGTAGCGAAATTCGCTATTAGAGAAGTGAGATAGGTCACGCCTTTTCACGGTTGTTCGGATTCACCTTCTGCTTTACCTTTACCTGAACCTTCGGTTGATCCTGCGGTAGAAAAATCTTCCCCAAAAAAAAGTTCATCAACGGTTACGTTAAAAAAGTCCGCTAATTTCTTTTCCACTTCTTTGCGGGGATGGCGGTAACCCCCTTCAATCATGGCATAGGAACTTTGACTGATGCCTACTGCTTCAGCTACTTCCCTTTGACTGAGATTCATCGCCCGCCGCAAGCTACACATTTTTTCGTTTCTCATAATCCTTCACCCTTTGTCAGCACACTACAACGAATTCCCCCTTTCGCCATAATTTACCGGGTTTGGCCATAAATTAGCTAGTATACCCGATTTATCCTGTTCTTATAAATTTAATCACGATATGCAATTACTGTCAAGTAGGCAACCACCCATCCAGCTCTTGAATTTTTTTACAAAAAGCCTCTGGTTTATGGCGCGATAACCTTTATAATATTAAGTAATTTATATGCATACGAGGTGATCAAATTTCCGGCAAGGTAACACATTTTATATTCGCTCTCAATTCTGGAAACTCCTTCCCCGGCCTGCTAAATTTTTTATTTTTTAGTCAAAATTTCTGTATTAATGCAGTAGAATTAAAAAAGAGAGGTGGAGAGTATGAGATTTAAAAAAATTGGGAGATTAGGAATTCATTTTAGCTTATGGGGCTGGATTTGCTGCCTGGTAGGGATGTTTTTATTCTGTTTGCCGGTACATGGAGCGGTGATAGATGAAGTCCGCTCTTTTTTGCAATCGAGCTACGTTGATCCGGTTTCGGAAACGGTTTTAAACGCCTCCAGTATTGAGGAAATGCTCGAACAACTGGGCGATCCCCATACTTGCTATTTTACGGCCGCAGAATACGAAAGCTTTATGAACGCTTTGAACCTAGAGTTTTCCGGAATTGGCATTCATATTGAGCCTGGGGACCAGGGCGTATGGATTTTGTCGGTAATTAAGGAGTCCCCCGGGGAAGCAGCCGGGTTACAAGCTGGGGACCTAATTCTGGAAGCGAATGACCAGCTGATGGCCGGTTTACCGTCGGAAAAAGTCATTAGTATCTTACGGGGCAAGCCCGGTACGCGGGTTAAGCTGCTTATTCAGCGCCAGGACACTGTCCAAGAAGTTTGGGTCACGCGGCAAATGATTAATTTGCCTACCGTATCCGGGACCGTACTTGATCAACGGATCGGTTATTTGGATATAGATTCTTTTGGTAATGATACGGCTACTCTTTTTAGTACCTCCGTGCATGAACTAAAACAGCAAGAAGTAGACTGCTGGATCATTGATTTACAGGATAATCCCGGGGGCTACCTGTTTACAGCTATAGATGTAGCCAGCCATTTTATTGGTCCCCAAACGGTGGTCCAAATCCAGGATCGTCGGGGACCGACCTTGTTTTATCAGGGAAGCGATTACGGGTCCAGGCTAGAACCGCCGGTGCTCCTTTTAATTAATGATTACAGTGCCAGTGCTTCGGAAATTTTAGCTGGAGCGGTACAAGACCACGCTCGGGCTACGCTGCTGGGCACCGGTACCTATGGTAAGGGAACCGTGCAGAGCCTGTTTTCTCTTTCGGATGGTAGCTTTTTAAAAATGACTACCGCGCGTTTCTATTCCCCGCAAGGGAGGGCCATCAACCAGGTAGGGATTCAACCTGATCTCAGGATAGAAAAAAATAATGCCCTCCACGCGGCCCGGCTTTTATTGAGCGGGAGGGTAAATTCTGAGAAGGCTACGAATTCTGAAGGTACTGGTAGTCCGGAGGGTAGTTCAGAGGCTGGTTCGAAGGGTGGTGCTGACCAGGTGCAGTTGACCGCCGGGCCGAATACATTCACCATAGATTTAGCAATGGCCCGAACTCCGGATTACTGGCCGGTTTATGATGAGCTGTTACAAAATACGACCTCGATGGTGACTTCAAAAAGCGGAAATGATCTTTCCTGGCACGAGGTAACCGCTCCGGAAAAAGAGGCGGTCTGGCCCCTTTATTATCCCGGTTATGAAGAAAAGCCGGGGTTAAACCCGGTGCCGGTCGATCACCGCTTTACCGTACGTTTTTCCCAGGCAATAGATCCGGCCACGCTGGATCAAGCCGGGTTGGAATTGATGGAAACCGCGACCGGGAAGCGGATCCCGCTGCAGTTTGAATATGTAAATGCTTGCGCCGTGCAGATCCTTCCGCTAGAAACGCTGCAACCAGGGGCTACTTATTGGTTAACCGTGCATCCAACGGTCCGAGGGTTTCAGGGCGCCCGCTTAAAACAGGGGGTACTGGCCACGGTGATCGTGGAGAACGCGGAAGTATCGGTGGATAAAGCAGCTTTACCGGGGGCTTCGCTGTTGGCAGAAACACGGGCGCCATTAAAACCGGAAAAACCGGAGGATTATGGGTCCACGCTGGTTACTCCGTAGTAGCTCTGTCTGACCAAGGAGATATCAAGGAGGCCCTAGCTAAGGGTGCTAGGGGGTGTGGAGGGTTTCTTCTTTCCGCTTGATGCTTTGTCGGTGTCGGATGGTTCGGTGGATTCGGTGGCATTATCTTCAGAGTTAGTGG
>JAAYQE010000254.1 GCA_012519455.1 Syntrophomonadaceae bacterium | reverse complement strand
GATATTTTTCTTGTAGTATTGGAAATGTAAGCAAAGAGATTATCCAAAAATATATTCAAGAACAAAGTCATTAGGGCTTACATCCCCTAGGCTAAAGCCATAGGGGTTTTACGCCCATCTCCTATAAATCTTAACCCGCATGTTGCCAGCAGCATTTTAGCAACATCCCTTAGACCACCGGTATTTGCGTACTGCCTCGTCAACCTTGGCTTCCCAATCGGGATCGTCGGTCCAGGCCCAGCACTTTTCCGGTTTTTCTTTAAACACTTTACACTGGGCACCATCCCATCTTTCGCATGCCAGGCAGTCTTTTGAACTGCCGATTAAATGTTTCCTTAAATCGTCAGCTAATAGGTCCAACTCGGTGTTGCCCAATCTGCCTGACAAGTCTTTCAAGTCGGAGTAGATCCTTGCTAGCACTCACCATCAGTCCTTTCTGTAGTAATCCGTCTCGAAGCCGTCTGCCCCCATCGGCAGTCCCGGTGCCCAGTCAATGGGCTCACTCATGACTCTCTCCACCTCTTTGAGGGAGCCAAAGCCATGGGGGACATCTAGCACCACTTCGTCATGGACATGGAAGGCGATTTTGTAGCCTGCCTCGTCCAGCCGGAGTAGGGATTCTGCTAAGCAGTCCCTAGCGATTCCTTGAACAATGTTTTCGACGGTTTTCCCCCCGTAGGTCCTTATCCGTCTCCATTTTCCGAGCTCGATTCCCTCATAAGTTAATCCGTATTTGTTAAAGCGGGGGTCAAGTTCGATCCTGGGTTTAGCGTAGGCTAAGCTCCTACCCGATGGAAGCCTGATAAATAACACCCCGCTTTTGTAGTAAAATTTAAGGCCATACTGCATACTGACCGGTGTTCGATCCCTTACTGCTGTAACAGCGGCTTTCTCCACATCCCACCAGAGTTTGACGATGTTTGGGTTAGACTCTCGCCAAGCTGCCACAATGCCTGGTAGCTCGTCTTCCGTTAGGCCCATCTTTAGCGCCCCCATAGAGATGAGTGCTCCAACGCTTCCCTGATAGCCACAGGCTAAAACTGCTACTTTACCTTTCTGCCTTATTTCATACTCCGGGTTTCCTTTTACGATCCGCTCCAGAGGCACCCCAAACATCTGGCTTGCGGTCATCTCGTAAATTTTGCCGTGGCCATTAAAAACATCAACCACCCACTGTTCCCCGGCTAGCCAAGCAACGATCCTTGCTTCGATTGAGCTAAAGTCCGATACTATAAACCGGTGGCCAGGCGAGGGGACAAACGCTGTTCGGATTAGTTGGGAAAGCACATCCGGCGCACTGTCAAAGAGTAGCTCTAATGTTTCATAGTACCCGGCTCGTAATAGCTCCCTGGCTAGGTCTAAATCGGCCATACTGTTCCGGGGTAGGTTGTGGATTTGAACCAAACGCCCTGAAAATCGCCCGGTGGAAGCCCCGTAATACTGCAGCAAACCTCTAACCCTGCTGTCCTGGCACATGGCCCGGTCTATAGCTTCGTACTTTTTAACCGAGGTCTTGGACATTTCCAGCCGCAGTTCTAACATCCGTTTAACCTCAGGATTATCCGTTTCTGCCAACAGCTCTTCCACTTTTGCCTTTGCTAGGCTGTCCACTTTGATGTTGTGCTTATCTTGAAGCCAACTTTTTAACTGGGCCACGCTATTGGGATTTTCAAGCCCCGTTAAACGGGTGGCCTCCTCCATCAACTTTTCCTGATACATCTCATCACAGCGGATGGCGTTTTCCACCAATCCCATGTCCACCCTTACCCCATAATCATTTATCTTTTGGTCTAAGAACCACAGCCTTAATTCCTGCTCCGGCATGGGGTAATTATTTAACTTTTGCCGGATAGAACGCTCCACTTCCACGTCCTGTTTACAATAGGTTTTGAATAGCTCCCACTTCACCGGATCATGCTCAGGTAGATTTCTGGTTCTTCCGCCGTTGGACTTGGTGGCCCGGCAGGGCATGGAGAAGAAGCGAATTAACAGCTTCCCCTCCTGCATCTTCTGCTGGGGCAGCTTTAGGCACTTGGCCACTCCTTCCAAACTAGCCGGTAGCCCTAAGGTCAAAGCATGGGCCTGGCTACAGCGCCACTGTTCCGGTGGCATTGGTGTACTTAGGTAACGGGTAAGACAAGTTCTTTCAAAGTTCGCATTGAAAGCTGTTTTAATGACGGTAGGGTCTGTTAAGGCTTGTAATACTTCCGGCGGCAGCTTCTCCCCGCTGGCCAGGTCAATTATTGCTACCGGCCCATCATCAAAAGCATAGGCCAGCAGCAATATTTTAAAATCCTGTGAGCCAGTGTAGGCGTAGACCCCAGTTTTTTTGAGGTCTACACCGGAGTAGGTCTCCAAATCCAGGGCCAATGTTCTCATCCTAAAAGATCCTCGTCATCGTCCAATCCACCAAAGTCATCTTCTGGCCTACTCTTGCCGCCCAAAGGTTCACCATCTTCGAGCTTCTGGATGTTTTGCAATCCGGCGGCAATACCTTTGTTTCCGTTAACGTTGTAGGCATAAAAGACCATCGACACTCTTCCGTAACAACCCGAATAAATCTCAGTCATGTCCATAATTGGCTCCACATTCCGATCCACAATGCCGGGTTTGGTGCGGCTGTTAGCATTGATAAAATAACTATCCGCATAAGCCTCATCATCCGGGCGGTCGATATCGCCGTCACGGAGTGGGGTTTTTAAATTGGCGGG
>JAAYQE010000059.1 GCA_012519455.1 Syntrophomonadaceae bacterium | reverse complement strand
AAGACACTGTATGTCGATAGCCAAGCATACAGCGCAGATTATCCAAAATTCTACCGTCAGATGGAAGCTAAACTAAAGAAAGAACAACGTAAACTATCAAAACGCCAGAAAGAAGGGAAAAACAGGAATAAACAACGTCAAAAAGTAGCTAAGCTCCATGAGAAGGTAGCCAACCAGCGCAAAGACTACTTGCATAAAATGTCAAGGAAGATAGCCAACACTTATGATGCCGTGGTAATCGAAGACCTAAATATGCGTGGTATGGCTCAAGGATTGAGACTAGCAAAATCGACAAACGACAATGGGTTTGGCATGTTGAAAACCTTTTTGGAGTATAAGCTAATCGAACAAGGAAAGCGACTTGTTGTGATTGACAAGTGGTTTCCCTCAAGTAAGCTTTGTCGGTTTTGTGGCACTGTAAATAAGGAGCTAACTCTTGCCGACAGAATATGGACTTGCCAAAAGTGTGGCATGATGCTGGATAGGGATGTGAATGCCGCGATAAATATAAAAAATGAAGGTTGTCGAATACTCGGCATAGCCTGATTGATATAAAAGAACCGTTGGGCGAACGGGGATAGCTTGGTAATTATACTGACGTTAGTCGGTACGTCCCAAGAAGCCCCCACCTCTTAGGTGGTGGGAGTACGTCACAAAGAAGGAGGAATTGGACGGCGATTCCAAAGGCTTGATCGCTACTTATGGCAAGGTTGTTGATTTTACGAACAGGAAGGCGATTGTTCCAATTATCAATGAAATTATGGAGTCGTAAACTATGAGTAAATATATGATACTGAATGGATCGTTTAGGCGATTTTTTTCTTGGGGGTCGTAGGGTGAAAACTATCAATCATGATAAATTGGATCAAATTATAAAAAATGTTACTACAAAAAAGTATATTTATGGCGCTGTTTTTAATGTTTCAACCGGTGATGAGAGGCAAAATTGGTGTGGTGCCTCTGGCAATATCAAGATAGATAGCCGCTATTTTATTGCCAGTATCAATAAATTGTTTATATCTTCAATTATTCTAAAGCTTATCGCTGAAGGTAAAATGTCTTTTGAAGATTCGTTATCCAAGTATCTACCAGGGAATTTAATAGCTGGGCTTCACGTTTACAGGGGCAAGGATTATTCAAATGACATCACTATTTTGCATATGCTTTCTCAAACGTCAGGCTTACCTTGCTATTTGTTAGATAAGCCTCAAAATGGCATCTCTGGTATGAAAGAACTGGAAGCCGGTATTGACAGTCCATGGCCAACTGAAAAGGTTATTGAACGTATTAAAACGATGAAACCACATTTTCCGCCAGGTGAGGGTAAAAAGGCTAAATATATTGATACCAATCATCAATTGTTAAACCTGGTGATAGAAAATATTACGGGAATGCCGATTATAACGGTACTTAACCAGTTATTTAGCGACCTTGATATGCCAAACACCTATGTATGCGAGGATCTAAATGATGTCAGTTATGTTTTTCCTTATTTTAAAGATAAACAAGGAAATATTAGTCGGTATTTAACTTCTACACACAACGATATTATCTCCACAGCCCAAGACCAGATGCGCTTTATCAAAGCTTTTTTCAGCGGTTATTTCTTTCCAAAAGAACAGCTTAAGACGCTTGAAAAGTGGAAACCTATCTTTTTTCCGTTTCAATATGGGGTAGGCATCCAAAAGTTTTATATGCCGTGTTACTTATCACCTTTTAAAGCTGTGCCGGATATGATTGGACACTGTGGTTCAACCGGTTCTGTGGCATTTTATATTCCAGATATCGATCTTTATATTACAGGCACAACCAATCAACAAGCCCGTCCAAACGTTGCCTTTCAAACCATGATAAAAATTGTCCATTCACTACAGTGAGTACATTTCACTGCTCAAGTATGAAAACCGATTCTACCGGTTCGTTTAATAGTCTAGCAATTTTAATGGCAAGTACAAGGGTAGGATTATATTTATCATTCTCAATAGCGATAATGGTTTGTCTTGTTACCCCTAAGCCGTTGGCAAATTCTTCTTGAGTTAAATTTAATTGTTTTCGTAATTCGCGAACTCTATTTTTCATAATTACTTATCTCATCTTAAACTTATAATAAATTGATGTTAGCCAGTAGATGACTCCTCCAGTTGCAACAATAATAAAAGCATAGTTTAATTTATTATAATAGAAGAAGTCATACCATGACCAGGCAAGTAAAGCTAAGGTCGTGAAGACCCAGGTGATTCTCATCGATAAAAATGCGATGTGAGTTTCCATCTCATCGGCTTTTTTGAATACGGTCATTGTGGATACCCCCTTTTTAAATGTAAAGAACTCTTTACATTTCGGCCCCATTGGTCTGAAAACCTTTCCCTCATAGTCCAACTTTTCCGGACTGCTGGCCCTGGTTAACAGTGTAGGGGTGTTGCTGATTCTAAAGGAGTCCCTTCCTGAGGAAAAACGTATTTACCGCAGAATCCAGAGGGTCTCCCTGTTGGAAGGGCTTAAGACCCCTCTAGCCTTGCTTTTTGTAGTCATGCTTCTGGCTAGCACAGGTGAATCCATTCACCATGGTACTTATGCCCTTTTTACCGGAGCCAAACTAGGGTTCACTGCGACATCGGTTGGTCCTTTGTCGCCGCTGGGTTAGCCTCAACCTTGGTGCAGGGTATGTTGGTCGGACGCTTCATCAATCGGCTGGGCGAAGAAAAGACGGCCTTGACGGGAATTGTTTTAATGGGGTTTAGTTTTGTTCTGTTCATATTCACGTTTGACGTGCCCAGTTCTATAGTTTTTATGTTCGTGTTTGCGGCCGGGGTAGGGCTAATTCGCCCCTCTATTTCATCTTCCGTTTCCAAGCGAGACGAAAGTGGCCAAGGATTTTCCATGGGTATTCTTCAAGGATATGACAGCCTGGGTCGGGCTATCGGACCCGCCTTGGGAGGATTTATGTTGGACGTGGGGCTAAACCTGGGCTACCTGACCGCGATCGTTATATCTACTTTGGCCTTGGTAACCCTGGCCGTTGGGTCTAGATCCAAAGCTAGGTTGGCCAGACCGGGTTGAACCGTTACGAAGAATATGAGAAAGAGTTTAAAGGCAGTATTTATTTTACTTGAGGAAGGAATTGTTAAGCCAATGTCGAATAATGGACTATTCTCCTGTGACCAAACTCCTCCGTGGGTGTGGATTATGCATCCACGGGAGAATACTCGTAGCTGCTTTCATCAGAGATAACTCATCGCCTGATGGATGAAGCTTGATGGGAGATTGAAATTTGAAAGCAAAAAACGTCAACAGGTTAATAATATACTTTATTTATACGATTATCTTTATCCTATTTTTAAAGTATGGATATGAATATGGTTTTTATAATTTGCAAAAACCTGGATCAAAGTACTTGGAATATTATCTATTTGGCAAAGAAATTGTTTTTACTTATTTAGTACTTTATTTTGCTCTAATAGGTATAATGCTGGCTCTGCCCAGTTTTGTCGGTTCCATTAAGGAACAAGGTGCATGGAAATTTGATTGGGTTATATTCCTGGCAGTATGTATGCCTTCATTATACGTTAGTGTTACTCCATGGATACCTCAGGAATTGTGGTCCTATTGGCCACTACGCGATTTTTTTGGATCATGGGGTAATCTTTTACAGGACATTACTGTTACTCTATTTACATACTTCCTTTTAACCTCGTTTAAGAAATCGAAAAACAGTTAGACTGCGCTACGTTTTCCCTTAGCTTCCCCTAGGCGATATAGTCAACGTATACCGTCTGATCCTTAACTTGGTATAAAATGAGATACCATTTCTCAATAAACATCTTGTGGTATTTGTTTGGCGGAATAAACTCGGCCTCCAGAAACGGGAAACGTTCCGGCATTTGGTGCAGGGAACGGATGGCATCCATTAGGTCGTTTTTGATTTTGCGGGCAGCGGTGGGACTTTTCTGTGCCAGAAATCGGACATGGCCAGCCAGCATTCGGCGGGCGCGATCGGAAATAATCACCTTATACTGAGGCTTCTTTTCCATGTTCCACCTCGTCAATGATGCTGTCCAGATAGCTGTCCAGTTCATTCGGCGTTGTTCCGGCGCGCCCGGCCAGACGGTCTTCCTCGACGGCCAGCAGTTCTTCCCGGCGGGTAAACGCTTCTATATCCATCACCACGAGATCGCCCTCGCCGTTTTTGGTAAGATACACCGGCTCACCTGTAGACCTGCACAAATCCGCTATCTCATTGTAGTTCTGCCGGATGCTTGCGGACGGCTTAATTTGCATGGTATCAACTCCTTATAGTAAAATTCTAACCATATTATAGCTTTATCATTGCTATGGAATCAATTGCTTTGGTTAGAACCTTTCAATTTCCTGCGGCCGTCTTATCCCTAACGTTATTTTCAAATAGTCGTTGTAATCCTTTCCGCGCTGGGGTGGCTCGTCGGTAACGGTGTAAGTGAAGGGAAGGAGGGCCTTGATCCAGGTGAGCGCATACGCTTCCGAAATATCCTTTCGGAGTTTGCACAGCAGCGCATTGTGTTGATTTCCACCCATATCGTGTCCGATGTGGAGTATATCGCCAACCGCAATGCGATTATGAAAGACGGTAAAATTATTGCTAACGGAACCACCGATGAGCTTGTGAAAATGATGGACGGCAAGGTATGGCAAAGCACGATTCCAGCGGAACAGCTTCATCATTATGAGCGTACCGTCCGAGTTGTGACCGTCCGTAATGAGGAAGGCGGGAGCGTATCGGTGCGGTATGTTTCGGAAAGTCCGAGCTTGCCGGGTTCGCAGGCCGCCTCCCCCCGGCTTGAGGATTTATATCTTTGGCTGTTCCGTAGTGTAAAAAAAGAAATTAAATGGATGGAGAATATCGCAGAATCATCGTATAATAATAGCAGAATAATTCTTTATGAGGAGGCGAGTTTTATGATTATTAAATCTTCTACCAGCTTGCGCAACGATTACGGCAGCATTTCAAGCCTCGCACATGAAAAACAGGAACCAATCTACATTACCAAAAACGGTAAGGGTGATCTCGTGGTTATGAGCATTGAGGCGTTTGAAAAGCGTGAAGAAATCATAAAGCTGCGGGCGAAGTTGGAACTGGCAGAACAATCCCGTCTTGCCAACGAGCCGACTTTTACGCTGGAGCAATCGAAACAACGTTTGGATACAATCTATGAGCAAACCAAAATATAAATTGGAGCTTTTAACGCCTGCCCAGCGTGAACTGGAGGAAATTGCTCTAGTGCATATGGAACTCGTGGGCGTAGAATCGGCACGCAAAATCACGGACCGCATCTATAACGCGTTGAATCATTTGAGAAGTCATCCGAATATGGGTGTGGCGTGCATAGATAAAACGCTTCGGTCGGAAGGCTATCGGATGCTCATTTGCGGCCATTATCTGTGTATCTATCGACTATTGGGTGAAACTATCTTTGTTTACCATATCGTGGATGGCAGGGCGAATTATACTCGGCTACTTGAGGACTTGCCGATGCAAGGTGATAGCGACGATTGATTTAGTTGGGCAAACAGTTGGTTAATATCCGAACGTCTCTCCGATATGGAAAAGGTTCGTATTTTTTCATTTATATCTGCATTTTATCAGACAAGTTGTTAGCAAAATAGTAGTTGTAATAAATCTATAACTTTATATTATATCGGCAAAATTCTCTAAAAGTTTAGCGGTTGTCACACAAATTATAATAATCTGCACTTCAAATTCCACCCACCTGGATTTCAGCTCCAAGGTCGCCATCATCAGCGTGGAAAACATTATCAAACTACCCAAGTTTCGCATCCCAGAAATCATAACCAAATCCCATGAAATATAGGTTTTTTTCAGCTTAAAAAGCATTCTTGACAGAAAGGTGGTACCATGACATGCTGATTCACTGCACGAAAAAACTGCTCGACGAGCTTAAGATCGCACCCTCCGTTACGCCGGATGATTTTGATCCGCTGTTCTCCTGGCGCGCGCATATCATAACCGTAAACCGTAGAAAAACTGTTGTCCTTATGTGCGACCTTAACCGTTATGTCGTGGTTCTTTACGGCCTGAAGGCCAAAGATTTCAAGGAATTGAACCAGCGAATTGTTGCGGCGATTCGCAATACTCTGCTCAAAGAACAGGTTAACTCCGATGTTGCCGAATTATATCTTGCCCAGGCGGGCGAAGTAGTTTTTGTAAGGAACGCCGACCGCTCCCAAACAGCACGGCTTAATAAAGCCTGTGACAATGTTTGTTTCGCTTTAAGGGATATAGATGACGACTATAATGATACTGCCGGCGTTTTAGCGAGTTATCTGCTGGTTGGCGGCACGGAAAAGGAATTTTTCCACCCCAACGAGAAAATGATTGAGGATTTACAGAGATTTGGCATTGAGCCGGTTCTCAAATGTCGCGCTTTTGAACTTAATGCAACGCTCTCCTTATTGCCGCATGATGCCAAACGCAAGATAATCGTGCCCTTGGATATTACATTTTTAGAGCTGCACAAAGTTCTGCAGGCAGCTTTCGGATGGAAAGATTACCACCTGTTCGATTTTTTGTTGTTTGAGCACGAGGGGCAGGAAGAAGCGAGCGTTGAATTGGTTGTCAGCGAGGAAGATTTGGAGTATCGTCATGGCAACGCGCGGCTGATGAAAGGTGTTGCTCTTTCCGAATATCTGCCCAAGTATAAATATCTACTCTATCATTATGATTTTGGCGATAACTGGAGCCATTATATCGAGGTGACAGCTGTT
>JAAYQE010000058.1 GCA_012519455.1 Syntrophomonadaceae bacterium | reverse complement strand
CTGACAAGTACTACACCAATTTGTAAACAATAATCTATCTTTTTTAATCTTAGTTTTTTCATATAAGTTCTCTGCGGAAAGGCACGAAAAGCTCGTGCTTCCATGGCCATTGCCGTTTGTTCGGCCCGATAAATTGCTCCGGAAAGAATCGGCAGCATAATAAGGGTATATAGTTTAAGTTTTTGGCCAATAGGAATTTTTTGCAGTTCTGTTCCCCGCATCTGCACCGCATAGTATACATTCAGTGCTTCTTCCCATAAAAGAGGTAAAAAGCGCAGACCAGCCATAACCATGAAGGCTATTTCATAAGGGACCTTCCATTGCACCAAGGCCAGCAAGAAATCTCCTTCACTACTACTTAGTAAAATCATAGCAGAAACAACAATTATCATAATTCTCAGCATTACTTCCAACCCCGTGTTAAAGCCTACATCGGTAACTATTCCGATTCCATATGCGGTTAACAGGGGTTCTCCATGTCTGGTAAATATACACTGAACCAAAAAAAGCAGCGCCAGCAGGGGAAGTATTTTGCGCAAAGGCTGCATTCCCTTTTTTACATCTGAGCTGACCAAAAGCAACATTAGTATGCTAAACAGGAGCAAAAACAAAAGCCATAGCGGATCCCGATGTACCATGGCTAGCGTAGAAATACAGATAACCATTAGCAGTTTACTACGGGGATCAAGATCTCGCATAACCTATTCCCCCTTAATCTTCGGTTACCCGACCATCTTCTATACGCATGACCTTATCTGCATAAGTTTCAATAAATTTAGCCTGATGACTTACAAAAATCACGCCATACCCATCTTCTTTAATCCTTAACAGATAATCCCCCAAAAGCTTACATCGGTATATATCTAAACCGGTCGTAGGTTCATCCAATATTACATAGCGCGGATGCATAGCTAATACGACGGCCAACATCAGGCGTTGTTTTTCCCCCTGGCTCAAACTCTGAGGAAAAGTTTGGCGATAGCTGGACAATTCAAAGTAATCCAGATAATAGCTTGTTCTGCTCTCTATTTCTTCTTGGGGTAGTCCCATGTTTTTTAGTCCATAAGCAATTTCCTCCTCAACGGTTGAACAAAATATCTGCTGTGAAGGGTTTTGAAAAACATAAGCTATCTGACGGCCGATTTCAGCTAGGCTCATTATGGTTATATCGTTTCCAGCCAAACAGACCCGCCCAGTACTAGGTTTAAGTATGCCTACTAAAAGCTTGGTCAGCGTAGTCTTGCCACAGCCATTGTCTCCTACTAAAGCTACGATTTCTCCGGGTTCAAAGCATACATTTATTTCACGAAGGATCTCCCGCTTACTGCTCGGGTAGGTATAACCAAGGTTTTGCGTCTCCAACAACATTCAGTCCCTCCATCTATAAAGAAAGCCTAGCCTCTTCAATACATAAACACATTTCGGTAATTTCACGTTTTTCTAGGTAACGTGTTCCACGAACTAAACTTCAGAATCAACTGCCAACCTCTTTAATTTCCACATTATCTCCGGGAACATTAACATTCTAGCCATAATACTGCTTCTCATATAGAAACGACTACCAAACATCAACTTCTCATCCTTTAAAATCGCATAACGGTCAATTTCCTTCACCTGTCCATTACCTTCCCGATCATAGGCGTAGGCCCGGTAAATCAATCGATTACCGTCAATGCTAATTCCGGCAAATATCGGTTCGTCATTGTCCTCCGACTTATAATCGGCCACTGGATAAACCTGCACGGTCCTAGACGTTTTCCGAAAACCAAACTGGCTGCCGATTAGATTTGGTATAATATAGGTTGTACCTGAAGGATTCACGGTAAAATCAATTTTTTCACCTTTAAAATTTTCTTTAACAACCTTAACCCCATTAACTTGCGGGATAACTTGCCCAGATGCTGATTTTGCTAGTACCTTAGAACGCATATAAACATGATCATGACCCTGTAAAACGAGATCTATGCCCAGATCACTAATAAGCGGTGCTAATTGGGCGCGCAAGGCTATAATATCTTCATGGTCCATATGTCGTCCAAAACTAAAGATTCCTCGGTGCAATAGCAATATTTTCCACTTTGCACCCTGCCGCTCGGCCAAAGTAGCTGTATATTTTAGCCATTCCACTTGCTGTTCGCTTATTCTTCCATTCCCATTTTGGTAGCCTTCATTGGTGTTTAAGACGATAAAACAGGTATTCGCATAATTGACGGCATAATAAGCTCCGGTCTCTGTATCGGCACCAACTGGTGTCAATTTATCCAAGGCAAACTGATTGCCAAAAACATTCCTGGTCATATCATGATTGCCGGCAACCGGCATAATCGTAGTATGCATAAGTTCCGTTTGAGCAGTTGTAAAAAATTGTTGCCACTCAGTAAAATTCTCGAAGCTGCCTTCGCTACTGTAGCTTTGTACGAAATCTCCCATATGAATCAAAAAACCGGCTTCCGGTACGGTTTTCATGGCCCTACGTAACGTCTGGGCACTCAACAAAAAATCCTGCTCATCTTCTCCCTGACTATCAGCAACAACAATAAAATGAAAGATATCCTCCGGATCGGCGGTGTGAAAAGTCCCCTGCTCACTCCAGATACCCCGTCCGGCATCTCCTACCTTATAAACATAGGTGGTATCTGCCTTAAGATCCGTAAGGGTTAGGCGATGCATACTTACTTGCTTTTTGAGTACTTCTCTGCCCGTATACCGTTCCACCCGAGTGCTCGTCCCCCGAAACAACCTAGCATCTGTAAAACCATTGATCTTACTCCTATCCTCTTCTGCCAGGAGCAAATCACTAGCACATTTTGCATCCGTATACCAGGTAAAACCTCGGCAGCTTTGTACATCACCATT
>JAAYQE010000273.1 GCA_012519455.1 Syntrophomonadaceae bacterium | reverse complement strand
TTCTCCTTCCTCTTCGTACTCCCCACCATCACGTAAAAACTTAAATTGGTCTATAGTTATTCCTGTAACTTCCTTAAACACATGGTCAGGAATATAAGAGTCAAAATTAGCAAGGGTCAAATCTTTTTCCCCATAAGCCATTATAAAACTTGGAATAGTTCTTGCGAACCCTCTTAGTCTAGATCTAACATCATCTTCTATTTGGCTTTTTTCCTTATTAGCTTTTTTTCTTTCTTGATTCTCTACAAATTCTTTGGTTGTATTTTCAATAACCCTGCTAGTTTTTTCCTTTACTTCTTCCTTAAATTTTTCTAGAATATCATCCATAGCCTTCGATAAATTCTTTTCAAGATTTTTCTTTTCATCCTCTTCTTTTATTTGACTAATTTTTTCCTCATAGTCTTTTTTTGCATTAGCTTCATTTATTTCTTTTTGCCTTAATGATGCTTCAAGCTCATTTTCTAAATCGCTCTTTAACTTTCTTTTTGTAGAATCTACATCCAGATTAGTTGCACCAATTATATCTTTACTTTCATTCAAAATCTCCTCTATAGCATCAGAATTTAAAATATCCCTTACAGTCTCTTTTACTAGATTACTACTATCATTACTATCTATTGACCCTGTCACTAGATCTTCAATTCCAAAAATTTTATCACCTAAAATTGCATCTGTTTTATTTATGACAATTTCATTGTCTAATTGAATCTGACCTTCACTATCAAGTTCTATATCTTTAGTATCAATCCCTTCTTTGGGTTCAACAAGTTTTCCTTGGTCTTCCTTCTTTAGATTGTTCAAGGTGTCTAATACAACTTGAGGTGCTGCAAAAACTCTAGATATATTTGCAAAAAGAAGATTACTCATAAAACCACGTTTTACAACTTCTGTTGCTTTGATTTGCTTAGGTATGGTAAGGACATCTGAGTAATCTAGTTCTTTCATAACCCCATCTAAATCCTCACCAATAACAGGAAAGAAGTTTAATAATTTCTTTATATTGTCCTCTCTTTCAGCTGATGTTCCCCCACCGCTGGCTGTCAATGAATTTAAATCATTAGCAAAATTATCAAATATTATTAAAGTTCTTTCTGGTGAGAAGTCAAATACATAGGCATTTTCCTTTTGAAAAAGAACTTCTTTACCATTTATATTTTCTACCCATTTATGGGGGTTTTGGGCCCTGAATGCAGCTTGCATATAAAGAGCAGGTGACTCCATGTTGCTTAACATCATGACTGCTGACCATTCTGGAATAGTGACTCCTGTTGTAAGTTGTCCTACTGATAAGGTAATAGTTTTGTCATTTTCTTTTATAGCCTTCTTAACCCTATCTAAACTTTTCTCATTAACAATCATATCATCTACCCTACCATCTCCAGCAGCTACAACAATTTCATACTCTTTAAAAACTGGATGTTTTCTAAGAAGTGTAGCTAAGGCCTTGGCACTATTGACTCTATTTAAAATCCAAAAAGTATGCTTTAAATTGTTTCTCAATTCATCAGTTGAAAAAGGATATTTTTCATTTGTAGTAAGGGTATTAAGCCAACTTACAACGTCATCTTCATATATAAATTTCCCACTATCATTGGTAGCAAAGAACTCATTAAGATCAAAGGCATAATCATAGTTTTTGCCATCAATCTTGGCTCCCTTATTTATTTCCTCCATAATCATATTAGACATCTGGTATGTAAACATATTCAGCTTAGGTAACTCTTCATAGGGATTTCTTTCTATTTTATCCCAATTATTTTTTGCTTCTTGTTCATCTGTATAAGACCAATTAAAAATTTGATCTTCCGAAAAATTCCCCTTAGCTATTGCCTTAAAAGGAGTTCCAGATAAATGTAAGGTAAATTTCCTTTTAATTTGATTAAAGGCAATATCTGTCTTAAGAGTATCTATCCCTTCATGGGCTTCATCTATGATAAGTAGGTCCCAATTTAATTTTGATACCCAATGCAATTTATCATGTTGTCCCCCATGATATACTGAACCTTTTAAGTCTTGCAAGCTAATAAATTCCAATCTTCGAGCAGTATCAGGATTATCTTTGCTATAGTCTGCAAACTCGCTAACAGACAAAGGCTGCCTATTCTTTAATGATTCTGACTCACTTACAAACTTGTAGTCTGTTTTCCAAGCTATAAACTTTTCAAAATCATCAAACCAAGAATTGGCTATGGCAGGCCTATTGGTAACAATCAAAACTGTCCTTGCATCTAGCCTTCTTGCAAGGTCATAAGCTGATAAAGTCTTACCAAATCTAGGTTTAGCATTCCAAAGAAATTCTCCCCCAGGATTGTTTTTTGCATAGTCATAAGCCATCTGAACTGCTTTTTCCTGCTCCGCTCTAAGTTCGTAAGAAGAAGTGATCCCTTTTTGAGTATCATCATATTTTTTAAAAGTGAATTTCATAAATAGTTCTTCTGACTTATCTTCCTTGCCAGGGCCAAAGTTAAACCATTCTGTCTTTGGTTCTCTTTCTATCTTATGCTTTTCTAAATAGACATGAAAATCGTGGTCATTAAAATATTGACCTGAATTAAAACGGGCAAAATGATGCCAGAGGGTTTTTGTAGCTACCCCTATAGT
>JAAYQE010000057.1 GCA_012519455.1 Syntrophomonadaceae bacterium | reverse complement strand
GAGCAATGTCTTCTGGCTCCAATTCTTCTTCCCAGGACTTAAAGAGTACCATCTGCTTTGGCCCGGCTAGGACCACGGGGCCGGCCCCCACTTCCCGATAACCCCAACTATCCTTACCCGGCTGGTCCACCTCAAATCCGCAGGAATGCTTGATTACCGCCACCCGGTATCCACGCTCCTTCAGAGCCGCTACTAATTTTACCAACAACGTGCTCTTACCCGAATTTGAGAATCCCACTACGGATAATATAGGGACTCGATGCTTAACCTTATTTCTTTCTGTCATTATAATCATCCTTAATTAACTATACGCTTGAATATACGATAAAAAATTCGGTTCACCATCTAATCATCGCACTTAACTATCTATCTCCCTCTGCCGTAAACTACTTCGCTATCGCTATTCGCTCGGAATGACAGTAAACATTAAAACCAGACCCCCGAGTAAATCCTACTAGCGTAACTCCTAATCGCTCTGCCAACTCCACCGCCAGATTGGTTGGAGCGGAACGAGATACTAGAATCGGGATCCCGAACTTAGCCACCTTTAAAAGCATCTCGAAAGACAAACGACCGCTGGTAAACAAGATCAACTCTCCCGGCGCTAGACCCTGACGAAAACAATGCCCTAGGATCTTGTCCACCGCATTATGCCGTCCAATATCCTCACGGTACAAGATTACCTCCTCTTTAGAAGCAAGCAAAGCACTGTGTACCCCTCCAGTAGTTTGAAACAGCTCCGATCGGGCTTGAAGCTCCTTCATTCCAGCCAGAACCTGTTCCGGGGCTATACGGAGCATTGCGTTTATCGGATTACAATTTTGGACATCGATTAAACTATAAAAACTGGTACCCTTACCGCCCCCGGCAGCAAGATACCGCTTTTTAACGGTCTTTTCCGCAATATAATCAGAAGCCCGGCTCCTCACCCAAATCTGCCCTTGATCATAGTCAGCTATAACCGATTCCAGTTCTTCTTTGCTCCTTAACATTCCCTCAAAAACCAAAAAACCGACCGCTAAATCCTCTAAATATTCAGGGGTACATAAAAGGGTGACTATTTCTTGTTCATTCAAATAAATAGTTACCGAGAACTCCCGTACCAGGCAGTCTGAAAGTTCTTCCTTTTTCCCTTCCCTGGTCCACCTTTGAACCGAACGGCGGACCGTACGGAAATCCACAGTAGTATTATCTATGTTGTCTACCATTATCCTCATTCATTCCTTACATTGCTAAATAATGCCTAACGATTTATACCTAATTTACATTTTAAGGTTTTCTGCTTTTTTCAGTAATAGCTTTAATACAGGGAGTTTAAAAGCAGGATTGATACATCCTCCCCGATTTCGATTGGAGGACTATTGGCCGGCATATCAATTAAAGCATTGCAATTAACCAGTGACCGGATCATACTCGGTTTTTGTCCAGGTAGTACCGCAACTTTCCAGCCCTCTTTATCCCAACTGACGTGACCCCGTATGAAACGCCGGGAGCCTGATTTTTTAGGAAACCCGGTTACACATCTGGCCTTTAGACGCTGTAATTGCGGAGTTAATCCCTGCATGGCCAGCAAAGCCGGAGCCACAAATAGTTGGTAACCGACCGCACAGGAGGCTGGATTTCCCGATAGCGCAAAAATCAAACGGGAATTCCAGACAGAAGCTCCCGTATGGCTTCCGGGTTGAATAGGTACATCCCAGTATAGTATTTCTGCTCCTAAGTCCTCCATTAACAAACGGGCTTCATTACCACCTTCGGCATAGGTCCCTCCGGTAATAATCAGGATGTCCGCTTGCTCAAGTAAATCTAAAGCAACTGTTTTAGCTGAAGTCTCATCTTTTCCCGCTAGTTTGATCGAGACTGGCAAGCCACCATTCTGCATCACCAGAGCTGATAGTAATGGACCATTGCTATCTCTTATTTGACCTGGCTCAGGATCCAACTGCCAGGGAACAACGTGCCGGCTCAGGCAGAGCACGGCTACCCGTGGTTTCCGATAAACACTAATACTAGCCTTACCATAGGCGGCCAGTAAACTGATTTCTCCTGGTCCTAGTACTGAACCACGGGTTACCAACGGATCACCTTGAACATAATCTTCGCCCGCTTGTTTGATATTGTTACCGGCTTTAATTAGTTCCAGGGAGCTAAGATAGTTATCCTGAATTTCCACCTTTTCATGAGGAATCACTGCCTTGGTTCCCAGCGGTATATTAACACCGGTCAAAACTCCCATGGCCTGCCCCGGCTCCAAAGGAACTTGGGGAGTATCTCCCAGACAAAGGTGCCCGATAATGTAATACTTACCTGTTTCCCCTTCACCTGCATCAGCCACCGCATATCCATCTACCGCTGACTGAGGATAGGCTGGAAGATTACTATCCGCATATAAATCTTCTGCGCTGACCCGTCCCACTGCCTCCATAAGGGATATGGATTCAGAGGCTAAGCGCGGAGTATGTTTAACAACTTGCATTTGAGTTTCTTCCAAACTTGTATTAATTAACACTTGGTAGATCCTCCATTCATAAAGTAGGTAACCTTACCAAAAGGACACTGGGGGAAATGACAAATCTGGCAACCCTCACAGAGACCGCCATGGCCCATAGCCACTATATCTAAGCGATTTATTATATCCCCGGCAAATATACGCGGCAACAAGAGATCCAAGGTAGTTTTGCGGCTGAATAAAGCTCCCCCAGGTACTCCACATATGGGCACCAGTCCCTGATAAGCCAGCATAAACTGAGAACCAGGCAAAATCGGAGCCCCGTAAAAAACCACATCAGCTCCGGTTTCTCTTATTCCCTGAGGGGTTACATCATCAGCATCAACCGACATACCTCCGGTAACAATAACTAATTGAGCTCCCTTGGTAATAAAACTTTGAATTTCTTGGGTTATTCTTTCGGAGTCATCTGGAACGATAACTTGTCCCATCCAGCATCCCCCAAAGGGGGCAATCTTTTGACGGATAACTTCGGCAAAACCATCTTTTATTCGGCCGCTGTACACCTCTGTACCAGTAGTAACCACCGCTACCTGTAAAGGTATAAAAGGCTTTATCATGAGCATCGGCGCCATTCCAGCACAAAGTTTTTCGGCTGCTTCAATTGTTATGCGATCAATAGCCACTGGGACTACCCTAGTTCCGGCTACTGCCTGCCCTTTAATTACTACCCGATCATTATGCAAAGTGGCAAAAACTATTTCATCCAAATTATTGATTTGATTCAACTGCTCGACGTCCACTTTAAAAAGCCCATTCTGATCAGCCAAAATGTTAACTCTTCCCTGACTAGGGTCAGTCCAAGTAAGACCAGGGCCAACTACTAGCTTAGCCAACCTCAATGCCGCTTCATCTTCATGGATTAATTTTTCATCTGGTTCCCATATATAGATATGCTCTTTTCCTATATCCTTAAGTTTGGGTATGTCTTGTTCCGTTATGATTTGCCCTTTACGAAAGGCACGGTATTTTTCCCGTCCAGGAATAATTTTCGTAATATCATAACCCAGCGTCATACCCACTGCTTCATCTACCGGTACTTTACGCATTTAAAAACCTCCTAAAGCTTTTCACTCCTTCTAACAACTCCGCTCTACACGTGATCGATCGCCTAGTATAATTTCGCTCTTACCGTATCTCCTATTGCCCCCTGCCCAGCCTGGAGGTCTAATATTAAAGGAATATTTATGGTCCTATTATCTTTTTTGCTTAAAGGATGAGCATAAACATAGCCCTGTTTAATAATCATTTCCCCCCGACACAGGCTGCGTCCTAGCTTAATGCTTTTTATCGGACTACCGAGTTGTATATCAAACCATTCCTGGGTAGAAAATAGATCTCCTTTTAATTTGAGCAGGGCTGGCTTGATTAAGGCTTCAAATAATAGCCCTGCCGCAGAGGGGTTGCCAGATAAATTGTATAAGAGTTTACCCTTAAAAAGTGCGGCCGATGATCCCTTACCGGGAATAATATTTATTCCTCTAAAAAGAGGTCTGGCCTTTAAATGCTCAAACGCTTTATAAACCAGGTCGTAAACTCCATTACCCGTTCCTCCACTGATTATCACCATATCCGAGACCTGTGCCGCCTTCTCTATTTCATTCATAATTGCCGGTAGATCATCTTCAATGATTGAATCCACTAATAACGGTATAGCACCGGTACTCGCTATTTTACCGGATATTAGACTCCGATTGCTGTAATATATTTGTCCTGCTTTAATAGGGGACCCGGGTAAAAGCAATTCACTTCCGGTTTCAATAATATAGATACGAGGAATTTTATGAACTAAAATTTTTTCAATGCCGCAGGCAGCTACTCTTTCCAAGATTTCTGCTGTTAGAACCTGCCCTTTAGCGGCCACCTTATCTCCGGCTCTTAATTCATGGCCGGCTCTTCGGATATTTTCACCCGGCTTCCGGCTGCCGCAGGCAATAATATAATTTCCCTCAATTTGGACGTCTTCCTGCCTTATAACGGCAGCGCAACCTTCAGGAAGCAAGGCGCCAGTCATTATTCTATATGTTTCCCCAGCTCTGACTTGCTTGCTTTCTATTGAACCGGCTTTGATGGTAGCAGTTACTTGTAAAGATAGCGGATTACCGGTTTTCAGTATTTCCATATCAGCTCGGGCAATTGCATAACCATCCATTGAAGAACGATCAAAATTGGGCACATCAATGCAGCTTACTATATTTTCTGCGGCCACCCTCATGAAGGTATCATTAATATGCAAGTGCTCGCTGTCAAGAGCTTGAATATTTTCACAACTGATAGAAATAGCTTCTTCTAAGCTCTTATATACAGTCAATTTATTTTCGCCTCTTTAAATTAATCATGATCATCGGCCG
>JAAYQE010000056.1 GCA_012519455.1 Syntrophomonadaceae bacterium | reverse complement strand
TTCGCTTGGCTTCCAACCAGACTAACTCACCGGGGTTCGTATTCGCGCGTTTAGGCTGCTTACGTTTTATCCCCCGTCGTAACCGCTTTTCGCGTTGTAATTGGATCTCATCGATTTGCGCAACCAGTTCGCTTGGTTTAAAAGGCTTATCAATATAGTTATCACAACGGTTACGCAAGGCTTCAATGACCAGCGATTTATCGCCATAAGCGGTCATCAAGATAATCGGAAGGTCCCCATAACGTTCACGGATCGACCGGGTTAAAGCAATTCCGTTCATATCGGGCATGAAGTAATCGGTGATAACCAAGGAGATATCTTCCGGATTCTCTTCCAAAACTTTCAGCGCTTCGCGTCCACTGGTGACCATGTAAACATGATGACCATGAATGCGTATTCCGCGTCGGATGGTTTCCAGTTGAAACTGTTCATCGTCAACCAACAAAATGTTCATGGTCAGCCCTCCTTAGATAAAATTTGCCGTACATCATGGTTACCAAGATTAAGTTGCAAAGTACGTGCCAGGTTTAGAAAACGAGAAAACCCCTGAGTTTAAAGGGAAAAGCGCGGATCGCGTTGATCCGGGCATGTGACCCATTTTGGTATAGAGGGGGTTTTTATACGTTGGTAACGCGGCCTTAAGGATATCATTTTACTTTTTTGGGATATGTCATAATGATATACACCTTTTGAGGAAGGAAATTAATAATTTTAGTCGAATAATTTTTTAGATCCCTATAGGAAACTTTTATTGATATGCTAACGCTTTAGATTTATTTTAAGTTTATGTCTACTCGAATTGGAGGTAAAAACATGAGGCGCGGAAGGGATATTCAACCGGTGGTCTATTCTCCTAATCTGGACGTTGACTCGGAACAAAAATTACGAGGGATTTTCGAAAACGCCATTGTCCCTATCATCGCTATTGGTATGGATGGGCGTTTAATTGAGGCCAATCCGGCTTTTCTAAAACTCTTATGCTATGAGCCGTCGGACTTACCTAATTTGGATATTCACGATTTATCTTCTCCTCAGGACCCAAATATGTTCGATCGGGTAGTAGCCGGAGAAATTGATTCCTACATGGTCGAAAAACATTACCGGCGAAAAGATGGGCAGGTCTTGGACGTGATTGTCTCTGCCTCAGCTTTGAAAGACCCTCAGGGACGCTTGCATTCGGTAGTTGTAGTTATCCAAGACATGACTCAATTCAAAGCCTTAGAACGAAACTTGATCGAAGAAAAACAGCTCTTTGAAAGCTTGCTGCGGAATCTCCCGGTTGGTGTCACTTACGTACGTGAGGCAAAGATTGCCTATACTAATCCGGCTTTTTGTCGCATTTTTGGTTATTCAGAATCAGAGATTTTGGGGCGCTCCCCGGACATCCTTTTTGGCCCGGAAAACCCGGTCAAATTTGAAAAAAATTTTCCTCGTCTACTCAGGAGTAAAACGAGGACTCTGCACTCCGAAATGGAAGCCCACAACAAGACCAGAGAACGCCTGTTTATCGAGGCGCTTACCACGGTAGGCTACATTGACGGTCAGGATTGTTTAATCGGTATTGTTAATGATATTACCGCGCGTAAACAATTGGAGGCCCGCTATCGTTTGTTATTTGAAGCGGCTAACGATATCATTTTAATGATTGATCCCGAAGATCTGAAGATTTTTGATGCTAACCCTAAGGCTATAGAAGTATACGGGTACTCCCGTAGAGAACTGCTGAAAATGTCGGTTATGGATATTACGCTCGCAGCGCCGACGAAAAATAGCATATCCGGGAAAACGATCAGCGAAACCGCCTGGCCGGTTGGCGTATACCCACGGGTTCAGGCTCGGAAGAACGGTGAACAGATCCCGGTAGAAGTGAGTTCAGCGTTGGTGGACTGGCAGGGGAAGAAGGCCATTATTAGTATCATTCGCGATGTCACCGAGCAACGGCGTTTACAACAGCAATTAATGCAAGCCGACAAACTGGCTTCCTTGGGAAGCCTGGTGGCGGGAATAGCCCATGAAATAAATAATCCGAATAATTTCATTACCTTCAATATACCGATCTTGGAAGATTATTGGAAAGAGGTTTTTCCTATTTTAGATAAATATGCCGAAAAAAATTCCGAATGGATGTTGTTGGGGATGACCTATCCGGAGTTCAAGACGGATGTTCTTAAACTCCTCAATAACATGGAACATGGCTCGGATCGAATTAACGGTATTGTATCTGAATTAAGAGATTTTGCACGCATTCAGCGCGATGAGCATCGAACTCCTGTAGATGTGCATAGTATGGTTAATCGGGTAGTAACGTTAACCGACAAACAGGTGGGTAAACAGGTGAGTTCTTACCAAGTAGAAATCGCTAGTAACTTGCCCGAAATCATCGTTAATCCTGCTCGGATTGAGCAGATGTTAATCAATCTTATTCTTAATGCAGCGCAAGCCGCGGATAAAAAGAACTCCTATGTAAAGTTAAAAGTAATGCAAAACTTACTGAAACCTAATCACATTCTTTTCGAAGTGGAAGACAACGGCTGCGGCATTGAAGAAGCGGTTAAATCCCGTATTTTTGATCCCTTTTTTACCACCAAAGAAGGGCCCGAAGGGACGGGATTGGGGTTATCTATTTCTTACGGCATCGTGCAGGATCATGGAGGGCAGATTACCGTAGATAGTACCCCAGGGATAGGAACTATGGTACGGGTCACTTTACCGGTAAGTAGAGGATAAAAAGAGAGGAGATTAGCGTGTGTCTGTAGGAGCAATAGAAGAACCACAAAAAAAATCCGCGCGGATTATGGTTGTTGATGATGAGTTGGATTTTCTAGATAGTATTAAACGGGCCTTAATCATTGCGGGCTACCGCGATATCTGCTTGCTCAGTCAACCGTTGCAAGTCAAAGAGATCTTAAAGCAACGTACTTTTGACCTTGTTTTTATTGACTTGTGTATGCCGCAAATAAACGGTCTCGAAGTCCTGGAGTATATTTTGTCCATTGCTCCCCATACCCGCTGTATTATGCTTACGGCCCTTGATGATGCAGAAACTGCAGCCCTCTCGCTTCGTATGGGAGCCTGGGATTATCTGACTAAACCTATTTCCCGGAACAAGCTGATGTGTATTCTAGACCGGGCTTTAGGCTAATTAGCGGTAGTTATAAATAAAGATAACTAAAGCGCTGCATAGTGGACTCAGCGCTTTAGTTATCCTTCACGGTATGAAGGGTATGTTGTTTATAAAAAACGTTTGGTCCTTAAAAAAGTAGACTTTACTGCCTAGAGGCCGGCGGAGCAGCGTATGGCTTAGCTTTAGGATTTGTCTTCTTCCGGGCCTTTAACTGTTTGGTCCGTTTTTCAATCTTTTTGGCAATGATAAAGATCAGCAATAGAAAGCTAATTTTAACCATTAATAATAAACCGCCGATAAACAAGAATTTGCTTTGCAGGGAAGTCATTTATTACCTTTCCCCTTTTCTTTAAAACCTTTGGTTGATTTATAAAACTTTATAAAACCTCACGCCAGTTACGAGGGTGCTGGATCCATCTTCCTTTTTTCCCTTTTCGAAAACGAACAGCACCGATGGTGTAGAGGTTTTCAAGATAATCTAAATCTTGCGTCACAAACTCTCTTACCCCGCCCCGTAAAGCCCATCGTTTTACGGGGTTGATCACCAGCACGGAGATTAAAAAACACCCTGCTAGTATAGCTAGTCCAAGCTGCCAGCCAAAGAAATAAAGCGCCACCAGACCGGGAAGCATAATTATCCATTGCATATAATTAAAAAGCAATAAAAACTTATAAGCCGGATGAGGGGAAATCGTGTTTTCAATCAACCATTTCATGGCCCGGTTAGGTACGACTTCTAAGGTGACCCGAGCTTCCAATAAATTTTCGCACAACTGCAGATGGGCCTTTTCTTCTGCCGAGAGCTGTACTTCTTCCTCGTCGGAGGCCATATCTAGTTCGCTAATTTCCACGTCGGGAGCTGTTTTCGTATTCTGAGGTTGCTGCATCGTTTGCTTCCTCCAAATATACTGACCATAAAACCCATTCCGGTATAGAATAGCATAATTCGCCGGCAAAGGGAACGGTCCTAATGAAACTTTTCCAGCCGGATATGGGGCGCGCTCTTGCCGGGCTTCCCTCGCCTGTGTTATAATTATCGCTGTTAATCGAGATTACTAGAGTCGAAGTTATTGATAGTAGACTCTGGCGAAAAGAGGTGAGGGTGAATGAAACCGAAGATTCATCCGCAGTACGTTAAGACCACGGTTACCTGTGCATGTGGAGCCAGTTTTGAAACCGGTTCTACCCGTAAGGATTTGCGGGTTGAAGTATGTTCAAAGTGCCATCCTTTCTATACGGGAAGCAGACAGAGGATCGTGGATGCCGGCGGAAGGGTGGATAAATTTAAGAAGAAGTACGGCTTGAAGTAAAAGATAGGGAACGCTTTGCGGCAGAGACATATGGTTCTCTGCTGTTTTTCTATCTGGAAAATAGCCCTGAAAGGGGGGGAGGCTTTGTTTTCGAATCGCGATGCCGAATGTGCCAGCCACGAGAACCGTCCCCTTGGCAGCCGACCGATCATTGATCAACCTTTTCATTACGGGGGTCAGGCGGTAATCGAAGGGGTGGTTATGCGCGGTAAACGTGATTTAGCCATTGCCGTACGACGGCCGGATTCCAGCATTATTATTGAAGAGGAAAAATTAAGCTCGGTGGTAGAAAGGTTCAAATGTTTAAACTGGCCGTTGGTGCGGGGGTTTATTGTTTTAATTGAAACGATGCTGATCGGATTACGGGCCTTAAGTTTTTCCGCCAACCAGGCGGCTGAGGCTGAAGGTGAAGAAATTACTGCCGGCGAAATGGCTTTTACGATGATTATTGCCGTAGTTCTAGCTATCGTACTGTTTGTCGTCATCCCTACGGGGACCGTTCACTTTATGCGGGGTATGGTAGTTAGTGTAGCGGTGCAAAATCTAATTGAAGGGATAATTCGTATCGCTATTTTTCTAGGTTATGTTTGGGCCGTAGCTCGCATGGAAGATATTCAACGCGTGTTTGAGTATCACGGCGCGGAGCATAAAGTGATCCATACGTTTGAAGCCGGGGAGCCTCTGGAAGTGGAATATGCTAGGAAACACTCAACTCTACATCCGCGGTGCGGCACCGCTTTTCTGCTGGTGGTAATGGTCGTTAGTATCCTGGTGTTTTCTTTACTAGGTGAAGGAACCCTGCTCTGGCGTATTTCATCGCGTGTCATTTTATTGCCCGTGGTAGCCGGTTTGGGTTATGAATTTATTAAGTATATGGCTCGTAAACAAGGTTCGTGCTGGGGTCGATGGCTTATGGCGCCCGGTCTTTGGTTGCAGAAATTAACTACCCGCGAACCGGACGATGAGCAATTAGAGGTGGCGATCCAAGCCCTGAAACGGGTTCTGGAGGTAGAAGCCCGGAATCTAAAGCCCCAAACCCCAACGCCACCGGCTACGGTTCCCGCCTAGGGGATAAAAGTAAAAAAGTAAAGTTAAATTAATTAAGGAAGACCTAATTAGACTCGCGGTCGAGAGAGGTTAGGGTGCTTTGGAGGTGGAAAAGTTTGTTTTCCAAATTAGATAGCCTGGAAGAACGCTATGAAGCATTAAACCGTCAGTTAAGTGATCCAGAAGTAATTGCCAATCAGAGCGAATTTCAAAAATTAGCCCGGGCTCATGCTAGCTTAACGGACGTGGTAGGGACTTACCGTGAATATCAAGAGACACTCCGGCAATTGGATGAGGCCCGCGCCCTCTTGCGGGATAAACTCGACCCGGAACTACGCGAACTGGCCGAGATGGAAGCAGAAGAACTCGGGGAAAAGAAAGAAACGCTAGAGCATCAGTTGCAAATCTTGCTGTTGCCGAAAGACCCCAATGATGAAAAGAACGTGATCATGGAAATTCGGGCTGGTACCGGCGGGGAGGAAGCGGCCTTGTTTGCCGGGGCTTTGTTTCGGATGTATACGCGCTACGCGGAGAAGCAGGGATGGCGCAGTGAAATTTTAAGCGAAAACGCTACCGACATCGGTGGATACAAAGAAATAATTTTTCTAATTGAGGGTCAGGGAGCGTATAGCCGTTTGAAATTCGAAAGTGGCGTACACCGGGTACAGCGGGTACCAACCACTGAGGCGAGTGGACGGATCCATACTTCAGCCGCAACGGTAGCTGTCTTACCTGAAGCCGAGGAGGTTGAGGTGGAAATTAACCCGAATGA
>JAAYQE010000008.1 GCA_012519455.1 Syntrophomonadaceae bacterium | reverse complement strand
GTTGTTAGAACTAGAAGGTAATTCGCAAAACGTGGGGGTGTTGGATGAGATTTTTCGTGCGGCCCATACCTTAAAAGGGATGGCCGCTACCATGGGGTTTGAGAAAGTAGCGGATTTAACCCATGCCATGGAAAATATTCTTTCTGGATTACGTACGCATGAAGTTGAGGTAAGTGATACGATTATTGATCTCCTGTTTCAGTGCCTCGATACCTTACAGAGTATGATTGATAATGTAGAGGCTCGGGGAAGTGATGACCTTCCTGTAGGCGAATTAGTTAAGTTACTGGAGGAAGCAACTACCGATAATTTGAAGGTAACGGTTGATGCAGCGGTAAGTGAAGATCCGGAAGTGGTCATTTCAGCTTCTCGTTCCCTAGAGTTGAATGATTTTGAATTAAATGTTATCGAGCAAGCTACGCTTTCTGGGTTTAACATTTTTCATTTAAAGGTGGAGATTGATCCAGATTCGTTAATGAAATCGGTACGTGCCTTTATGGTCTTTCGCAATCTGGAGGAAATTGGGGAAATCGTTAAAAGTATTCCGCCGGCTCAGGAGATTGATGAGGGGCAATTTGAGGAAGGCTTTGAATTGCTTCTGGTAACGCGAGAAGATGCTGCTGCCGTTAATCAAAGGATTAATATTATCTCGGAGGTTACCCTTAGGGAGTGTTCCTTATTTATCTTAGAAAAAGAGGAAATTCCGGGTTCAAACACCTTACCAGAGGTAGACACGGAGGTTAATGAAAATTTACCGGAAGAACATCCTGGAGAAATTCGTTTTAACTCCAAAGTGAGACAAACGGTTCGTGTTGATATAGAACGCTTGGATAAATTGATGAATCTAGTGGGCGAATTGGTGATCAACAAAACGCGTTTAGGGCAAATCGGTCAGGCGAATAATCTAGGAGAGTTAAGTGAGGCCGTAGAGCAATTTGATCGGATATTAACCGACTTACATACTATCGTCATGAAAGTACGGATGGTACCGGTAGAGCAAGTTTTTAATCGTTTTCCGCGTATGGTAAGGGATCTGGCTAAGGAATTAGGCAAAGAGATAAATTTTGTTATCGAGGGTAAAGAGACAGAATTGGATCGTACGGTTATAGATGAAATCGGTGATCCATTAGTACATTTATTACGCAATTCGATAGACCACGGGATTGAACATCCGAATCAACGGCGAGAGTTAGGCAAGGGCACAGTAGGTTTACTTCGCTTATCCGCTTGTCACGAGGGTAATAACGTAATTATCGAGGTTGAAGACGATGGCCGGGGAATTGATGTGGAGCGAGTTCGGGCGCAGGCCATTGAGCGGGGTTTAATAACGAAGGAAACCGATCAACTTGATGAAAACACCATTATCAATATGATCTTTCTACCGGGTTTTAGTACTGCGCAACAGATAACCGAATTATCCGGAAGGGGAGTTGGCCTAGATGTGGTTCGCTCTAAGATTGAATCACTCAGCGGAACTATTTCGGTAGAAAGCAAAAAAGGCCTAGGTTCTCGATTTGTCATTCGTTTACCCTTAACCTTAGCCATTATACAAGCTTTACTAGTTAAAGTAGGCCAAGAAACATATGCCGTACCCTTGGCTGCGGTAGACGAAACGATGGCCATATCCTCTGCTAATATAAAACTAGTTCAAAACCAGGAGGTTGTCATCTTAAGAGGTAATGTTTTACCGATTGTACGTATGCATCGATTATTAGAGGTGCCAGACTATACGTCAGATTTAGACGTATTTTACGTAGTTGTCGTACGTAAAGGAGACGGCCAGGCCGGTTTAGTAGTTGACGCCTTAATTGGGCAGGAAGAAATCGTGATTAAATCTCTTGGCAAACTACTCGGCGGTATTCCTGGTCTCACCGGAGCTACTATCCTGGGGAACGGACAAGTTTCTTTAATTTTAGATGTTGGAACTTTATTTTAGTATGGTAGGGGGGATAAAATGGATATCGAACAGGATAGATTTGTGGATCAGGAAGTACAACTAGTGACCTTTGAATTAGGACGAGAAATTTATGCCCTAGATATTTTGGTAGTTCAAGAGATTGAGCGTTTGTTAAACATTACGCGAGTACCTAAAGCTTTTAGCTTTATAGAAGGGGTTATTAATTTAAGGGGCAATGTAATCCCAGTGATTAATCTACATAAACTTTTTGATCTACCGGCACGGGTTAATACCGACCGGACCCGAATTATTATAGTAAAAGTACAAGATATTACCGCAGGGATAGTGGTAGACAGCGTATGGGAAGTACAGCGCCTGTATTTATCCGATATCGAACCTCCTTCGTCGGTGGTAACTACGATGAAAACTCAGTATATTCAAGGGATAGGTAAGAAAGAAGGGCAATTGTTGATTTTGTTGGACATTGCCCAGGTCCTTGGAATAGAAGGTTTTAAATAATCCTCGTTAATGGGGAGCGAGGTGTTAAACATACATGGCAGATGAGTTTATGCAATTAAGCGATTTACAGATGGATGCTCTCAAAGAAATTGGGAATATAGGTGCGGGGAATGCAGCTACTTCATTATCCATGATGATTAATCGTCGGATTGAAATGAGTGTTCCTCAATTAAAAATTTTACCCTTTCCGGAAGTGGCCGAGGTGATAGGTGGAGCAGAAAAACTGGTAGTCGGGGTTTACTTACAGTTACATGGGGAAGCGCCTGGTGGTATGCTTTTCGTTTTACCCTTGAGCAGTGCTCTTACTCTTGCTGATATGTTAATGGGGCTATCAATTGGATCGACACAAAAATTAGGAGAAATGGAACATTCCGCCCTTAAAGAAGTGGGCAATATCCTGGTCGCAACTTATCTTAATTCGCTGACGATGTTTACTGGTCTAGACATTTATCCTTCCGTTCCTTCTCTAGCTACTGATATGGCCGGAGCAATTTTAAGCGCGGTGATTTATACCCTGGGAGTGATTGGCGATCACGCTCTGGTAATTGAAACCGAGTTTAGCGAAGACAATCAGCAGGTAGTAGGCCATCTTTTTTTACTACCGGAACCGGGTTCTTTAAACACGATTCTGGAACGACTTGGGGTGAATGTTTAATGTCGAAAGTGATTCAGGTAGGTATGGCTGATTATAAAACCGCAATCAACCCAGGTATTTTAATGACCGCTGGTTTAGGGTCATGTGTAGGCGTCTGCCTTTGGGATCCAGTGACCAAGATAGGAGGATTAGCGCATGTGATGTTGCCTTCAAGCGAACAGGCGCGCAAAACCGATAATAAAGCTAAGTTTGCCGATACCGCTATTCTAGCGTTATTAAAAGAGATGTCGGGGATGGGCGCTAATTTAAGTAGAGTGGTAGCTAAAATTGCTGGTGGAGCCCAAATGTTTAGTTTCCCTGGTTCTAGTGATATCATGCGGATTGGAGAGCGTAATGCGAAGGCAGTACAAGAGGTACTCAGGCAGGAAAAGATTAAATTAATTTATACCGATGTTGGAGGCAGCTATGGTCGTACGATTCATTTCTGGACCGAGACCGGTAAACTTTCGATTCGTACAATCGAGCATGGTGAGAGGATTGTTTAGATTATGGGTGAACCTAAAATCGAACAATTATGGCTACGCTATAAACAACAGAAGGACGTGGCAGCGAGAGAAAAACTGATTATTCATTATGTTTACCTGGTGCATCGAGTAGCCGGTCGGTTAAGTCTTCGTTTGTCTACGCGCGTAGAATTGGATGATTTGACAGGATTTGGCGTTTTTGGTTTGCTGGATGCGATTGAAAAATACGACTTATCTCGAGGCGTAAAGTTCGAAACCTATGCAACCACCCGGATTCGTGGGGCCATTTTAGATGGGCTACGTTCTATGGATTGGGTACCCCAATCGATTCGGCAGAAAACTCGTATGTTGGAAAGAACTTATCTTGAATTAGAACAGGATTTGGGTCGAAGCGCGACAGATCAAGAAATGGCCCAAGCTTTAGATTTATCTTTGAATCAATATGAAAAGATGCTGCAAGAAGTTAGTTATACCTCCCTTTATTACCTGGAAGATTTATGGCCGGGTGAGGCATCTGAGAATGATTCGTTACGCATAATGGATACGATAGAGGATTCTCGTTTAGAAGAAATTACCGTGCGCTTAGAGTACGAAGAAACAAAAGCCCTGTTAATAGAAGCAATTGATAAACTACCCGAGAGAGAACGCTTGGTCATTTCGCTCTATTATTATGAACAATTAACACTTAAAGAAATTGGAGCGGTGATAGGCTTATCAGAATCTCGAATTTCGCAATTACATACCAAGGCTATTCTACGGCTCCGTGGTCGATTAAGTCGCCGGAAAAAGAAAATTTACGGGGAGTAAGAAGAGCTTTTGGACCAGTTATTACGGGATAATCCGGTTATTTAGATTTGGTTCCGAAACCTAGCATGGTAGTTGGGGGGGGTAATCTATGAGCCTTGACGATGATCGTTTAGGGTTAGATGTGGAAATTCAACCGGATAATATGGCTGCTTATTTACAGGTAGATTTGGAGGTTAATACGAATACGGATTTATTTCAAGTAGCTATGCAGGAGTTAGAAAAAGCTGGCGTAAAGTATGGCATCGATGAAGTTGCCGTAAAGGACGCTGTTACCATCCGCAGAGGGCAGAGAGTACAAGTAGCGACGGGCAAACCGGTGGAAATGGGGGCAGATGCCCAAATAATCTATCATCATTTAGATGAGGAATCCGGTCGACCCCGGGAACGGGAGGATGGAACAGTCGATTTTTCTGATCTTAATTTGATTCACAATGTCCGAGCCGGTGAATTAATCGCGACCAAAGTTCCGGCCATTCCTGGTAGTCCCGGCATCACCGTAAAAGGACAATTGATTAAAGGTAAACAGGGAAAGAATGTACCTTTACGTAGAGGTAAAAATACCATTTTGGAAGAAAATGGCTTAAAATTAATAGCCACCTGTGATGGACATGTAGTATTGACGGGTGCTGGCGTAATCAATGTATTACCGGTTTTGGAAGTAAACGGCGATGTCGATGTTAGTACGGGTAATATTAGCTTTATTGGTGATATTTCGGTTCGGGGTAATGTAAAACCCGGTTTTGCGATTCGTACTGAAGGCAATGTAGAAATTTTTGGTAATATTGAGGGGGCCTCAATTTTAGCCAGCGGTTCCATCGTGGTTAAACGAGGTATTATGGGCCAGGGAAAAGGCACGGTAGTAGCGGGAGGGAACATACAAGCACAATTTGTGGAAAACGGAAATATACAGGCCCGGGGCGATATTAACATTACCGATGCCATATTGCATAGTTTGGTCAGCAGCGGTGGGAGATTAGTTGTAGAAGGCCGGCGGGGTACGATCGTCGGGGGCGTGACCCGAGCCACACGAGAGATCAGGGCCAAAAATATTGGTTCTTCCTTAGCTCCACCCACCCAGATAGAGGTGGGCATAAAACCGGAAAGAAAAGAGGAATATCGCCACCTTAATCAAGAATTACAGGATAAAGCCAAAGATCTAGAGAAAACCCGGCAAATAATCGACTTATTGTCTAATCTAGAAAAAACCAGAGGGGAACTTCCTGAGGATAAAAGAGAAACGCTAAATCGTTTAAGACCCTTAGAACAGCAACTGGAACAGGAAATTGCTGAAAAACAAAGAAGAAAGGAGCTTTTAGAAGAACAATTATCTACATTAAGAACCGGTAAAATTTGTGTGCAGGGGACGATTTACCCCGGGGTAACGGTGATGATTGGGCAAATTACCATGACGGTGAATGATGCGATCGAATTTTGTCAACTAGTAGTTGAAGAAGATGATATAAAGATTTATCCTTATAAATAGAGTGGTTAGTATGTAGGTTATCATTTTTTCGGTGCTTGGATTCCTGAAGGGGGAAGTAATATGTCCATTAAAATGGTAGACATGCAGGTGCTTATTCCCAAAGTTCAGGAGGTTGCCAGAACGCAACAAATTCAGCAGCAAGGGTCAAATAATCAGCAAGCTTCTACCGCCAATCAATTAGCCCGCGAGGCAGAACAGCGGCAGAATAGCGTCCAAGAAACGCCGCGTAATGAAGAAGGTAAAATACGCGAGCGCGAAGGGGACCAGGGAAGTAAAAGAGAAACTGATGCCAAGAAGAAACAAAGAAAAGAGGAAAGCCAAAGTGATGAGGCCGGTTTAGCAAAAGACCCTCGATTAGGTAAGAGGATTGATATTACAGTATAATGGCAACCATACTGGAGGGTTGTGTGGTGATTTGGGTACTGCTTATTTTGGGTCTAACCGGGGTGTTGTGGGGATTATTAGGAAAAGAAAAAATTAAAACGTCTAAATATCGGGTGACCCACCACGAAATAACCGGTCTAGAACAACTTTTACAAGAAAGCGTCCTAGTGCGAGAGGACCTGGAAAAATTATTAACCGAAGTAACGTGCGTTTCCCAAGGGATTGTTGATAAATTAATGGAAGTGCAGAGTTTAGTAAAGCCAAACGATGAGCAAAATATAGAGGTTGTGGATAACCCGGTCTTCATTTCACCGGTGCAGTGGATGCCTTTAGAAGAGGTTTCTAAATGATCCATCTGTAGAAAAATACGAAAAACCGCAAACGGTAGAATTAGTTCCGCCGTTTTTAATTGATAAAGACAAGCCAGTGCAGCCATCAGAAAGTGATCGATCTAATACGGTAGTCTTGTTATATCCAGAGGTGGTTAATCAGGGGGGCCGTTCAGCTCTATATGACCAGGTATGTACATTGGCTGATCAAGGTTGTTCGGTTTTAAAGATTGCCGAAAAATTAGGAATCGGGCAGGGGGAAGTACGTTTAGTATTAAATATATATCGTAAAATGTGGTATAAAGCGGTGTGAAGCAGGATTTATAAAAATCGTTGCCTCAATTTAGGTTCTATGCTATACTAAATTTTGGCGTAAAAATACACACGTTCTCTGATTTTAAGTCTGGTGCTTTCCACCGGAGAGTAGTGCTTGAAGATGAAGGGGGCGGAGGAAAAACCAGGAAGGAGGTGGGGCAATGGCGGTTATTTCAATGAAGCAACTTTTAGAAGCTGGTGTTCATTTTGGTCACCAAACAAGAAGATGGAATCCTAAAATGGCGCCATATATTTTTACTGAGCGCAATGGGATCTACATCATTGATTTACAAAAAACAGTACGCAAGGTAGATGAGGCTTATTCTTTTGTACGGGAAACCGTGTCGCAGAATAAATCGATACTATTTGTAGGAACAAAAAAACAAGCCCAAGAGGCAGTACGAGAAGAAGCGCAGCGTTGCGAACAATTTTACGTTAACGAACGTTGGTTGGGCGGTACGTTGACTAATTTCAATACCATCCAGAAGCGAATTCAATACCTTCGGGAATTAGAACGAATGGAAGAGGATGGTACCTTTGAAGTTCTTCCGAAAAAAGAGGTCGCTCGCCTAATGGGAGAAAAGGATAAACTCAATCGATTTCTCGGGGGCATAAAGGATATGAGAGAACTACCTGGAGCGATGTTTGTTATCGACCCTCGAAAGGAACGCATTGCGGTAGCAGAGGCGCGTCGATTAGGAATTCCAATCGTGGCCATTGTAGATACTAATTGTGACCCCGATGAGATTGACTATGTTATCCCTGGTAATGATGATGCTATTCGAGCGGTTAAACTATTAACCGGTAAGATGGCCGAAGCAGTACTAGAGGCCCGGCAAGGCCAACAAATGGCCGAAGTACAAGTACAAGCAGCGGGAGCCGAATAAAGTGTTAAGGGGTAGGGATGTTGAGGGGGAAGCTTTCCCTAACTCTCATCCCTATTTTGTTTAAGTACTTATTTTTATACGATAAATTTAAGGAAATATAGGTGGAGGTGTCGATTAATGCAAATTACCGCAGCAATGGTGAAGGAACTGCGGGAACGTACCGGCGTAGGTATGATGGATTGCAAAAAAGCCCTTGCTGAGGCCCAGGGAGATATAGAAAAGGCAATAGAAATATTACGGGAAAGAGGTCTGGCTGCAGCGGCGAAAAAAGCCGGGCGGGTTACGGCTGAAGGAAGGGTAGAGTCTTATATTCACGGTGTAGGTAGGATAGGCGTACTAGTAGAAGTTAATTGTGAAACAGACTTCGTAGCGAAGACCGAAGAATACCGGGAATTCTGCCGTGATATAGCGATGCAGATTGCTGCTTCGCGTCCGGAATATGTTCAACGGGAAGAAGTACCGGGTGAGGTGATAGAAAGAGAAAAGAACATTTTAAGAGTTCAGGCCTTAAATGAAGGTAAACCGGAGAAGATTGTGGAAAAGATGGTAGAAGGGCGTTTAGAAAAGTATTTCAAGGAGTTTTGTCTTTTAGAACAGCCTTTCATTAAAAATCCAGATATAACGGTACAGCAGCTTATCCATGATAAAATAAGTAAAATGGGAGAAAATATAGAAATCCGTAGATTTGTCCGTTATGAACTAGGTGAAGGGGTAGAAAAAAAGCAAGATAATTTTGCCGAAGAGGTTATGGCGCAGGTTAACAAAGGTTAGTTTATCTTATTTATATTTTTATATTGTTTTGAAATGGAGAATGGAGGTAGTCCCGATTTATGGCCGAACCTAGGTATAGACGTATCGTCCTAAAACTTAGTGGAGAGGCATTAGCCGGAGAACGAGGGTTTGGTATTGATCAGGATACGGTAAATCGGATAGCGCGTCAGATTAAAGGAATCCAGGACCTGGGAGTAGAAACGTCGATTGTTGTTGGTGGAGGGAATATCTGGCGTGGGGTTGCTGGGAGTGCCAAAGGTATGGATCGAGCAACTGCCGATTATATGGGTATGTTGGCCACGGTAATTAATTCCTTGTCTCTGCAGGATGCTTTAGAAAAACTGGAGGTGGTAACCCGGGTTTTATCGGCGATTGAGTTACGGCAGATAGCGGAACCATACATTCGGAGACGAGCGATTCGCCATTTAGAAAAAGGAAGAGTGGTTATTTTTGCTGGCGGAACGGGTAGCCCTTATTTTTCTACGGATACTACTGCTGCTTTAAGGGCTGCGGAGATAGAAGCAGAAGTCATTTTAATGGCCAAAAAAGTAGATGGAGTATATGATTCAGATCCGATCAAAAATCCGGAAGCTAAATTATATCGAGATCTCCGCTATATTGATGTACTTAATCAGCAATTAGGGGTAATGGATTCTACGGCAACCTCTTTGTGTATGGACAATCAAATCCCGATCATTGTTTTTAACCTTAATGAAGATGATAACATTATTAAAGTAATTCAAGGTGAGGAAGTAGGCACCTATGTAGGGAGGTAAGCTTATGGCGGGTGAATATATTAATGATGCGGAACAGAGAATGCAAAAAAGCGTGGAAGCTTTAAAAAGAGAATTCGCTTCTCTGAGGGCCGGGAGAGCGAACCCTGCCCTACTAGAACGAATTCAGGTTGATTATTATGGTACCCCGACCCCAATTAATCAGGTTGGTAATATTGGGGTTCCTGAACCCCGTCTGTTGGTGATTCAACCCTGGGATCGCAGCTTGATTCCAGCGATTGAAAAAGCAATTTTAAAATCGGATTTAGGGATTACCCCGGCGAGTGACGGAAATGTAATAAGGATTGCGATTCCGCAATTAACGCAGGAACGACGCAAAGAATTAGTCAAAGTTGTTAAGAAAAAAGGCGAAGAGGCCCGGGTCGCGGTACGTAATATTCGTCGGGATACGATGGATCGGTTGATGGGGATTGAGAAAAAGGGCGATATTTCAGAAGATATTTTGCGTCGAGAGCAGGATGAATTACAAAAAGTTACAGATAATTATATCAAAAATGTTGATAAAATAGTAGAGAACAAAGAACAGGAAATCATGGAAGTGTAGTCATGGTAGTTAGTCAAGAGAAGGTTAGTTTCCCTATACCCGATGTTTTAGCGTGGGAAATGAATGAAGCCAAAACTATATTAACCAATGATGGTTTTAAGGTGGTCCAGGTTGAAACCTTGCCTTTTAAAAAAGGTAGAGAGTTCAAGGCCTGGCGGGTGGTCCGGTTAAAGTCTGTGGAACCGGGAGTAGTAGAAATATTGGTTGCACCTATGGTTGATGTATAAGCAAGGTCTTTGAAGAGCCCCCATAAAACGGGGGTTTTTCCACTGGGGAGGGGTTGTACATTGTTAAGGCTGGATTTTTTTTCTGGTCGAAAAGCTCAGCCCATCGCGGATGATTCGCCTTGGGAGGTTATTGATTTATCGAATCTGCCCCAGCATATCGCGGTAATCATGGACGGAAATGGTCGTTGGGCTGTTTCCCGTAAATTGCCGCGTACTGCTGGTCATCGAGCTGGAATGTCAGCCTTGAAGGAGTTGGTAACTACCTGCGGTGAATTGGGAATACAAATTCTTACCGTATATGCTTTTTCAACCGAAAACTGGAAGAGACCTGTAGATGAGGTAGGCTATTTAATGCATTTACTCGTAGAATATATGGAAAAAGAGTTAGCGGAACTACATCGGAAAGGTGTACAGGTACGGGCTATAGGAGAACTTGCAGAGCTTCCCCAAGCAGCCCAAAAAGCCTTAAATAAAGCGGAACAGATGACCCGTAAGAATACCGGCCTTAAATTTAATATCGCCCTAAATTATGGAGGCCGCCGCGAAATTCTTCAAGCTTTACGACAAATCGCGCAAAAGGTTAAAACCGGCGAAGTGGACCTAGAACAGATAGATGAAGCCCTTTTCAGTCATTGTCTTTATACCGCTGGTTTACCGGATCCAGATCTCGTCATCCGACCCTCCGGGGAACAAAGGTTAAGTAATTTTCTTTTATGGCAATGTGCCTACGCTGAATTCTGGACCAGTACCGTAATGTGGCCGGATTTTCGTAAACAGCATTTATTGGAAGCTATTAGGGATTATCAAAAGCGAAACCGTCGCTATGGGGGATTATAGCCGCATTGATATGTATCCTATAAATTTAGTTTAGTATTTTAATAAGGAAAAGATAAAAATGTTGAAGCTGAGAATTATAAGCGCCTTAATAGGGATACCGATATTGTTGTCCCTAGTTTGGGCGGGGCACTGGTTCTTAGTGGCTGGGGTAGCCTTATTAGCCGGTCTTGCCTGGAGGGAGTTTCGGAATCTAGCTCAGGCAGCCGGTTTACAGGTATTTACGTTATGGGGTTGGTTGTTTGTCCTAATCCTTCCTCTGGTAGCATATCTTGAGAGTAGAGAATTATTTTGGGGTTTATCGCTTCAGTTATATCTGGGTTGCCTAATCGGTATGGCTTTTATTTTTATCGGGGTTTATCCGCGAAGAAGTTTGGCCGATATGGCCGCTACTTTCTGGGGTATCGTTTATACCGGAGGGTTATTTAGTTATTGGATCTGGTTACGCCATTTAGACGAAGGCTTTTACTGGATTCTATTAACCTTCTTTCTAACTTGGGCGACCGATACTGGCGCCTATTTGGTCGGCCGGAAATGGGGAAGGCATCGACCCTGGCCCCAATTAAGTCCGAACAAAACCCGAGAAGGAGCTTATGGCGGTTTATTATTTTGTTTTGTTGTGTCATTGCTTTTCAGTCGGTTCTTTCCTTACTGGGGAGGACCTAGTTTATCCCCGCCTACCGCCATTCTTCTCGGCCTGGTAGTAGGGTCCGTAGCTCAAGCCGGGGATCTGGTTGAATCTGGCTTGAAACGACTGGGGGGGGTCAAAGATTCCGGCACCCTTATTCCGGGTCATGGAGGGATTTTGGATCGTTTTGACAGTCTTTTATTTACGGTACCCGTAGTTTATTTTTTAGTTAAAATTTTTGTTTAATCAAAACTCTAGACTGGTAGAGTTGAGAGGTGAAGTAAATGGATCCAACTCTCCAGAAAAACATCATTTTTTTAGTGCGTCTGAGTATAATTACGGTGGGTCTTTTGGCTGGATACCTGGCTCTATATTATGTCGTTCCCTATTTTTTTCAGGTACTGCTAAGGGTCCCCGTTTTTTTTATTCCTTTTTTTCTTGCTTTTATCCTGGCTTGGTTAATCGAACCGTTAGTACGTAGTTTTCAAAAACGCTTTCGGGTTTCTCGGGGCACTTCCGTCCTTTTTTCCTTAACCGTACTTTGGGGAAGCATTGCCTTATTTTTTTTCGTCCTCCTTAGTCGTCTTGTAAGAGAATTAATGCAGTTATACCGTACTTTTACCCAAACCTCTAATACCATAAATCAGACTTTGTTAGCCTTATCTACTAACCTTTCGAACTTTTGTGACCAGCTATCTATCCCCCCCAAAATCATTGAATCCTTACGTCTTTATATGGGAAGCGTGTTGATTAAAGTGCAATTTTTGATTCAAGAGAGCTTAAATGCGGTATTTAACTTTTTTGGGGTACTGCCGGAAGTGGTTATTATTTTTTTTATCGCTACGCTAGCTACCTTTTTTTTCAGTCGTGACCGAGAGTTAATTGGACGTCTACTTTTTAATTGGATGGCACCGGGGTGGAGAATTAAAGTACGGGGACTAATCCGGGAGGTAGGAGGGGCCCTCGTTGGTTTTATTCGGGCGCAGGCGATTTTAGTATCGATGACCGCGGTGTTAAGCGGAGTCGGACTAATAATTTTAAAGGTTAATTACGCTTTAAGTCTAGGTTTACTTACCGGTCTTTTGGATCTTCTACCCTTAGTAGGTCCAGGTCTGTTATTAGTGCCCTGGTCTCTTTGGTTATTGGCTACGGGAAATCTATCTCTCGGTTGTGGATTGCTGGTTTTATATGCTATTATTGTTTTAGTACGCCAGATGCTCGAACCTAAAATTGTAGCTGATAGCCTGGGATTACATCCTTTAGCGGTGTTAATCGGTCTCTACGTAGGTCTTCAAGCGGGCGGCATCGTGGGGATGTTTCTAGGGCCGTTATTGCTCGTGTTATTACAATCATTACAACGGGCCGGCATGATCCCCCATATACCTAAAAATTGGGAGATTAGATAATGCAAGCGAAAAAGAAAATTATCCTTTTAGGATCCACCGGCTCCATTGGTCAACAAACCTTAGAAGTCGTGCGGGCGCATTCTGACCACCTGGAAGTGGTTGGGTTGGCCGCAGGGTCCAATTTTACTTTACTATTACAGCAGTACCGTCAGTTTTCGCCGCCATTAGTAGCCTTGGCAGATATAGAGGCCGCACAGATCGCGGCCAGTGTTTTAGAAAATCAGCCAGTTAAGGTTCTAAGCGGACCAGGTGGACTTTTAGATCTGCTGGAGCTACCTCAAATTGATCTAGTGGTTAATGCAATGAGCGGTTTTGCCGGTCTGCCGCCAACCTTAAAAGCTCTACAGCGAGGAATTCCCGTGGCTATGGCTAATAAGGAACCCCTGGTGGCGGCGGGACCTTTAATTATGGCGGAATCACGGCGTCACCGGGCTCCGGTTCTCCCCATTGATAGTGAGCCCTCGGCTATTTTTCAATGTATGCGGGAAGAAGGACGCTTCTTAAATAAGATCATTATTACGGCCTCGGGGGGGCCTTTCCGGGGTTGGACCCGGGAACAGTTAGCTACAGTTAATCCAGAATTGGCTCTTCGTCATCCGAATTGGTCGATGGGACCCAAGATTACCGTGGATTCAGCGACTCTAATGAATAAAGGCTTAGAAGTGATAGAAGCCCATCAGCTTTTTGGGGTCGATTATGCCCAGATTGAGGTCGTAATTCATCCTCAGTCGATGGTACATTCTCTAGTTGAATTTAGGGATGGCTCCCTATTGGCTCATCTAGGTCAGCCGGATATGCGAATACCTATTCAGTATGCTCTCTCCTACCCGGAGCGCTGGGGAGGTCCCTGGCCGCACCTTAATTTAGCCCAGGTAGGGGAGTTAACTTTTCAGGAACCGGATTATAGCAATTTCCCCTGTCTAGAACTAGCTTATGGGGCCGGACAAATTGGCGGTTCCATGCCCGCGGTACTCAGTGCAGCAGACGAAGAGGCCGTGAACCTTTTTTTACGTAAGGAAATTGGGTTTTTAGATATCCCTCGCTTGGTCGAAGGGGCCCTTGGCCAGCATCAAAAGATTGATCATCCAGACCTGGATACCTTGCTGGCGGTAGATCAATGGGCGCGATGTTGGGTTCGAGAGCACCGTTAAAACCCAGGGAGACTTCTAAATACTCCTAACAGGAGGAGATGTTGTTTTGTTAATAACCATTCTTGCGGTAGTTTTCGTCTTTGGGTTACTAATTATGGTGCATGAAGCGGGGCACCTGGTGGCGGCTAAAAGGGTCGGGATAACGGTTTATGAGTTTAGTATGGGATTTGGACCAAAACTATTTAGTTTCAACCGCAATAATACCTTGTATTCTTTGCGCCTCTTTCCGTTGGGCGGGTATGTTCGAATGGCCGGGGGAGAGGAAGGAGAAGAGAATCTCGAAGGTGCTTATCAAAACAAAACCACAGGTGAACGGGCGCAAGTGGCGGCCGCCGGTCCGCTGATGAATTTAGTTCTGGCCGCGGTTCTCTTTATACTGGTTTTTTCCGTAATAGGAATTCCAACGATTACTAATTCTAACCTTATTGGAGAAACCTTACCCGATTGGCCAGCTGCCAAGGCGGGTCTAATGCCGGGAGACCGTATCCTGAGTATTGACCATCAAGCAGTAGCTAATTGGGAAGAGTTAGTTAGCGTCATTCAGACGCACCAAGCCGTCTCAGACCCTATAACTTTGGAAGTAGAAAGAGAGGGACAATATTTACAGTTTCAGATAACCCCGGAAATCAATCAACAGAGAGTAATGATCGGTATTCGTCCCCAAATTAATTATGAGCGGGTAGGGTTGTTAACCGGAATTAAACTTGGTTTTACGCAGACGGTACAATTAACTTGGGCCATGCTTCAGGGATTAGGGCAAATGGTTACGGAGGGAGTAGAGCCCGGGGATCTAGCCGGGCCGGTGGGTATTTACCAGATGATTGGCGAAGCGGCCCAGGGAGGAATAGCTTATTTATTATATTTTGCGGGGATCCTCAGTATTAACCTAGCCATCTTGAATCTTTTGCCTATTCCAGCCCTGGATGGAAGTAAGCTAGTCTTTCTGTTTTTCGAGAAAGTTCGTGGTCGAGGGGTTGAACCAGAAAAAGAAGGATTAATTAACCTAATCGGCTTTGCTTTGCTCATGGCTCTGGTTTTAATTCTTACCTATCAGGATGTAATGCGGATTTTTACCCAAAAGGGCTAGGAGTATAGGCATCTGTAAGATCTATTTTCAGAACATACCTTTAATTTATGGAGGCGGGAATAATGTCTGTTATACCCCGGCGTTCCACCCGTCCTTTACGGGTAGGAGGGGTGATGATTGGAGGAAATAGTCCGATATCGGTACAATCCATGACCAAAACCGATACCCGGGATATTGCAGCTACCGTGCAGCAAATAAATGAACTGGAAAGCTTGGGTTGTGAAATCGTACGTTTGGCGGTAGTGGATACTGAAGCCGCAACGGCCATAAAAGCCATACGCCAGCAAACGCGAGTACCTTTAATTGCGGATATTCATTTTGATTACCGTTTAGCCTTAGCATGCTTGGAGAACGGAATTAACGGCTTACGCATTAATCCAGGTAATATCGGGGACCGAAGTCGTGTCGAAATGGTAGCCCGTAAGGCCCAGGATATCGGGGTTCCGATTCGGATTGGGGTTAATGCCGGATCTTTGGAAAAAGCTTTAATTGAGCAATATGGAGGGGTAACGCCGGAGGCGCTGGTCGAAAGTGCCTTAAAACATATCCGCATCTTAGAAAATTTACGTTTTTACGATATTAAAGTATCCATAAAAGCTTCTAGGGTTCCTCTGATGATCAAGGCTTACCGTAATCTGGCCCGGAAAGTAGATTATCCTTTACATCTGGGCGTAACGGAGGCCGGAACCCGTTATAACGGAACGATTAAATCGGCTATTGGTATCGGGACCTTACTGTCCGAAGGAATAGGAGATACGATTCGGGTTTCTTTAACCGGCCCGCCGAATGAAGAAGTACGGGTCGGTTATGAAATCTTAAAAGCTTTAAATTTACGCGAAAGAGGGCCCGAAATAATTTCCTGTCCGACCTGCGGTCGATGTCAGATTGACCTCTTATCAGTAGTGGAGCAGGTTGAAGCAGCGATTCGCAATTATCGGACCCCTCTTACCGTAGCCATTATGGGTTGTGTAGTAAACGGCCCCGGTGAAGCCCGGCATGCTGATGTTGGAATCGCCGGCGGTAAGGGGGTTGGCCTTCTTTTTAAAGATGGACAACCGGTACGTAAAGTTAAAGAGGATGAACTGGTTAAAGCTCTGATCAACGAAATAGAGAAAATAGAACAAGAAACAATCCGGGATAGCAGGTAAATTCATTTTATTTTCCGAATATTATTATAGATAAAAAATAATAAGACAAGGGAGGAATCAGCTGGTGCGTGTTACGCAGTTATTGGCGCCTACTCTAAGGGAAGTACCGGCAGAGGCGGAAGTAATCAGCCATCGTTTAATGCTCCGGGCCGGGATGATAAGAAAAACCACCTCTGGGGTTTATACCTATTTACCTTTAGCTCAGAGGATACTGCAAAAGATCGCCGCGATTGTACGAGAGGAAATGAACCGGGCCGGAGGTCTGGAAGTGGGACTCCCCATTATGCAACCAGCTGAGTTATGGCAGGAAAGTGGTCGCTGGGCTGTATATGGAGATGAGATGTTTCGTTTACAAGACCGGCACCAGCGGGATTTTTGCTTGGGACCAACCCATGAAGAAATCATTACGGATCTAGTACGAAATGAGGTTCACTCCTATAAACAGCTTCCTTTGCTGCTCTACCAAATACAAAACAAGTACCGCGACGAAAGACGGCCTCGTTTTGGTTTAATGCGTTGCCGAGAATTTATCATGAAGGACCTTTATTCTTTTGATCGCGATGAGGCTGGCTTAGAGGTTAGTTATCAGAAAATGTATAATGCTTATAGTCAGGCTTTTCAACGTTGTGGTTTGCAGTTTCGGGCCGTAGAAGCGGATTCAGGAGCAATTGGAGGGAATGCCAGTCATGAGTTTATGGTACTGGCCGGCTCTGGAGAAGCCCTAGTTGTACATTGTGACCAGTGTGGCTATGCCGCTAATGTAGAAAAGGCAGAAGCATCCCCTGAATTATTGCAAGAAGGCCTGGAACCGGGGGCCCTGCAACGCGTTCATACTCCAGGCGTGTGTACGGTAGTTGAGGTTACTACTTTTTTAGGGATCAGTGCCCAGGAAGTGCTTAAAACTTTATTTTATGAAGCGGAGTTTACGACGCACCGCGAATTGATTGCGGTCGTTATACGGGGAGATAGAAATATTAACGAGACCAAGCTGCTTAACCGGCTAGGATGTCTGCGGTTAGAATTAGCCTCCGATACGCTGATTAAGAAAACCACCGGAGCTTCTCCGGGTTTTGTAGGTCCTATTGGTTTAAAGGGAATTCGGATTTTGGTAGATACCGAAGTTCCGCTCATGGTACAAGCAGTAGTAGGAGCTAATCAGGATGATTACCACTATCGCTATGCGGACCCGGGTCGGGATTTTCCCCTAGACGAAGTTGCGGACCTGCGGATGGTTGAAGCCGTCGAGCCTTGTCCTCATTGTGGAAATTCTCTAGTGCAGTCACATGGGATTGAAGTAGGACATATTTTTAAATTAGGAACTAAGTACAGCTCGGCTATGGGGGCCCGGTTCCTGGATGAAAAAGGTCAAGAGCAATTAATTGTTATGGGTTGTTACGGAATCGGGGTCAGTCGGACCATGGCCGCAGCCATCGAGCAAAATTACGATGCCAATGGAATTAAATGGCCGGTAGCGATAGCTCCTTATCATGTTATTATCGTTCCGGTCAGCTTTCAGGATGAACAGCAAAGAACGGTAGCTGAAAAGTTGTATAATGGGCTTCTTAAGGTAGGGGTCGAGGCCATCCTAGATGACCGGTTGGATCGAGCTGGAGTTAAGTTTAAGGACGCAGACTTGATTGGTTACCCTTATCGGATTACCATAGGACCTAAGGCGTTGAAAGATGGAGAAGTGGAGGTCCGGTGCCGGATTACCGGGGAAGATTTTCGACTTAAGATTGAAGAAGTTGTACAATGGTTAGCAGATCAAGTCCACAGCCAGTTACATGGTTTTGTGTGAGTGGATAAACCAGCCCAGAAAGGGTGGCGATTAAAATTATGAATGAATACGATATAATTATTCGACTCGCCCTAGCCTGTTTCCTGGGAGCCTTAATTGGGTTAGAACGAGAAAGTTTAGCCCGACCGGCTGGTTTGAGAACCTATACCCTGGTCTGTGTAGGGTCAGCCTTAGCCATGGTTATTTCCCAGGAAATATTTTATGAATATCAAAGCATGGTCACCGCTGATCCCGGACGAATAGCTGCACAAGTAATTAGTGGCATCGGCTTTTTAGGGGCCGGCACTATTATGCGGGAGGGGGCTAATATCACCGGTTTAACTACTGCGGCGGGTTTGTGGGTGGTGGCCTGTATTGGTTTAGCTTGTGGGGCCGGTTTATATATGGCCGCTGTAGCGACTACCGGTTTTATTCTATTGGTGTTGGTTTACTTCTTTAAAGTAGAAGAACGATTTAGCGGTATGCGGGAGTATAAACATTTTAAGGTTATCGTCCACGATCGGCCTGGGGCAATCGGAAAAGTAGGTACCGCTCTGGGGGAAGATGGCGTGCATATCAAGAATTTAACTTTGAGTCATGCTGAAGAAGAACAATTAGTATTAGATCTAATGCTTAGGATTCCTCCTTTTATCAAGCCTAAAGTGGTAGCGGATAAACTTTACGGGGTTTCCGGCGTATTTAAAGTAGAACATCAGGATTAAAAACGGTTAGAGTTTTGAGGAGTGATAACATGATCAGGACCGGGCCTGAATCCCGGGAAGAAGCCAGGGACCTTAGTCACTGGCTTGATAATTTATCCTTACCGGCTGCGGCTCTGGGAGTCCTAAAAGAAGCCCAGATTGAACAGGTAGAAGTAGATCGCGCCAAGCAAACTTGGATTATACATATTTTATTAAATGGACCCGTAGATGTAGGGTGTTTACAAAAGATCAGTGCCATCTGGCAAGGTCAGGTTTCTGGACTGCGTAAGGTAGAATGGAAAGTTCGTTACCATTATGGCCCTCTTAGAGCGCCGGAGGTTTTGCGCGAAAACTGGTCGTCTTATGTTACCCAGATCATTGAGGCCAACCCCTATTTACGCGGCTGGTTAGAGGCTTCAACCATTCAGCTAGCGGATACCGATCGTCTTTGTATTCTCTTATCTAGCCCCATGGCCGTACAATGGTTAGAAGGTAAAGGGGCGCGTAAGTTATTAGCGGAGTGGTTAGAGCATAATTTAGCTTGGTGTCCGCAAATTACCTGGAAAACAACCGCGTCAGCCTTAACCCCAGTTGAAGAAGAACCGTTGGTTATGCAGCGAGGCTTTAATGCGGTTACGGAGCAAGGGAGCGAAGCAAGTCGATCCAACGGGGGGATAAAGGAGAAAAAGGCAACTTCGGGGGCAGTTTGGCTGGGTAAAAAGATCAATACGCCCCCGCTACCCCTTAATCAATTAATCGATGAAGAAAAATCCGTAACCGTACAGGGTCGAGTTTTTGATCTATCGATTCGCGAACTACGGAGCCACCGTACTCTAATTATCTTTAATTTAACGGATAATAAAGATTCTATCACCGTAAAAATCTTTGTAGAAAAAAAAGAGCGAGAAAAGCTTTTGGAACACCTGAACGACGGGGTTTGGATTATCGTTCGGGGAGCCGCACAGGTAGATCGCTATTCTCAAGAGCTGACTTTACTGGCTCAGGATATAAACGCTGGAGTAGCCCCGATCCGTAAAGATGAGGCACCCCGGAAAAGAGTGGAAATGCATCTGCATACGAAGATGAGTTCCATGGATGGATTAGTAGAGATCAAAGCTTTGATGGAGCGGGTAGCCAGTTGGGGTCATCCCGCGGTAGCGATAACCGATCACGGGGTTGTACAGTCTTTTCCCGAAGCCTATGAGTGGGGTCGGAAATACGGGATCAAAGTAATCTACGGTGTCGAAGGTTATCTTACGGAAGAATTAAGTGCAGCTGAAAGTAAAAAGAAAAAAGTTCGTCAACGGACTTATCATATCATTATTTTGGCCCGGAATCAGACTGGTCTATATAACCTCTATCGATTGATTAGTAATTCTCATCTCCATAATTTTTATCGTCATCCCCGGATTGCCCGTCAGGAAATTCAACGTTACCGGGAGGGTTTAATTTTGGGAACGGCGTGTGAAGCCGGCGAGTTAATGCAAGCCTTGCTGCGCAAGGATTCCCCGGAAAACGTGGAAGAGATCGCCTCTTTCTATGATTTTATTGAAATTCAACCCTTATGTAATAATGAATTTTTGATGCGAAATGGGCAATTAGAAAGCATGGATGATCTGCGTAAAATTAATCGTACCTTGGTGGAATTGGGAGCAAAACTGGGTAAGCCGGTAGTAGGGACCGGAGATGTACATTTTCTTGATCCGGAAGACGAGCATTTCCGCCGGATTTTGCAGACTGGTAAAGGTTTTGAGGATGCTGAATTACAGGCGCCTCTTTATCTTAGAACGACGGAAGAGATGTTAGAAGAGTTTAGTTATTTGGGAGAAGATATTGCGCGCCAGGTCGTAATTGATAATCCTTTGCACATTTGTTCCCAGATAGAAGAAGTACGCCCGGTACCCGAAGATCTACACGCTCCCGTAATTGACGGCGCCGAAAGCCAGGTTACGGAAATGACTTACCAACGGGCACGGGAACTATATGGAGATCCGCTGCCGGCGCTAGTACAAGACCGCATTGAAAAAGAGTTAAACGCAATAATTAATAATGGTTTTGCGGTTTTGTATTTAATTGCCCATAAATTGGTCCGTAAATCTAATGAAGATGGATATCTAGTCGGCTCGCGGGGCTCTGTAGGCTCTTCCCTGGTCGCAACTTTAACCGGGATTACGGAGGTTAACCCGCTATCCCCCCACTATCTTTGCCCTAAATGTCATTATAATGAATTTATTACCGATGGATCCGTAGGCTGTGGCGCAGACTTACCCGAACGAAACTGCCCCCAATGCCAGACCCCGCTGAATAAAGACGGACATGAAATTCCCTTTGAGACTTTTATGGGGTTTAAGGGAGATAAAGTACCCGATATTGATCTTAATTTCTCGGGTGAATACCAGGCGCGCGCACATCGCTATGTTGAGGAACTATTTGGCCGGGAACATGTTTTTCGCGCGGGGACCATTGCTACCATTGCGGAACGAACGGCGTACGGTTTTGTCAAAAAGTATCTAGACGAACATAAGGTACGCGCCCGGGAAGCGGAAATAGCCCGCCTGGTTAAAGGCTGTACCGGGGTTAAACGAACTACCGGGCAACATCCAGGAGGATTAATGGTGGTCCCGAAAGGTAATGATATCTATCAATTTTCACCGGTACAACGACCAGCAGACGATGCAAAATCCGAGACCGTTACCACCCATTTTGACTACGAGGCCATTAGTAGTCAACTAGTTAAACTAGACATTCTAGGTCATGATGATCCAACGGTCATCCGCATGCTTCAGGATTTGACCGGTATCGACCCGCGGCAGATACCGATGGGCGAGCCTCAGACCATGCAGCTGTTTTCTAGTGTAAAACCACTGGGTGTTACCCCGGAGCAAATTCGTTCGGAAGTAGGTACTTACGGTATTCCGGAGTTCGGTACCCGGTTTGTGCGGCAGATGTTGGAAGACACCCGACCGCAAACTTTTTCCGATCTGGTCCGGATCAGCGGCTTCTCCCACGGGACCGATGTGTGGCTAAATAATGCCCAGGAATTGATAAAAAGTGGCCGCGTTAAACTAAGCGAAGCCATTTCGACACGAGATGATATCATGACCTACTTGATTCAGCAAGACCTAGAGCCTTCCTTAGCTTTTAAAATCATGGAAGACGTACGTAAAGGGAAAGGGGTAAAAAGCGAGTTTGAAGAAAAAATGCGTGGCCAGCAAATCCCGGACTGGTATATTGGTTCCTGTAAAAGGATAAAATATATGTTTCCTAAAGCACATGCCGTAGCTTACGTGACCATGGCTTTTCGTATCGCCTATTTTAAATTAAATTATCCAGAAGCTTTTTATGCCAGTTTTTTTACCGTACGGGCTGACGAATTTGACGCCCAATTAATTGTAGGGAGCAGTGCAAAGGTTCAGGGTAAAATTGAGGAATTAGAACAAAAGGGAAATGAGGCTACCGCTAAGGAAAAAAGTCTATTAGCGATCCTCGAAGTAGCTCTAGAGATGTACGAAAGAAAATTGAAATTCCGGAATGTCGATTTGGAAAAATCAGATGCGTACCGTTTTATTATTACGCCTCAGGGATTGTTACCTCCTTTAGTTGCTTTACAGGGATTAGGCCAGACCGCCGCGGCCAGTATTGTTGAAGCTAGAGAAAAGCAGTTTTTTACCTCCGTAGAGGACCTGCATAGTCGGACCCGGGTGAGCAAGAATATTATAGAAGTTATGCGGGAACATGGATGTTTTAACGGTTTACCTGAATCAGATCAGCTTAGTTTATTTTAAAGAAAAAGATATCCTTTACACTAAAACTAAGGCCCTCTCCGTTACTCTCAATAAGGGTTAAGGGGTCCATAGGCGCTATTTTGGGGCTGCTTCTTGTCAAGCGTAAATACCTGTGATATAATACGTCTGGTGAGAATTTGTAGATATTCCTGGAGGAGGTAAAGAGTGGGTAAAGACCCACTCTTTGTTTATGAATTCTACCCAATGTAGACCAGGAGGTGAAGGGCGCATTTTGGTTTCCTTTAGTAAAAGGAGTCTTCAGCGCATGTTTAATGAATCAGCTTAAAAAGAGATCACCAAGGGCCGGTGGTACAAAAAGAAAAATAGGAGATCGGGAAACTAAGGTAGTTCGGGAGAGGGTGGAAACCCAGATAACTAAATTAGTTGAACCTTTAGTTCATGAACACGGTCTAGAATTAGTAGATGTTGAGTATGTTAAAGAAGGTCAAAACTGGTTTCTGCGTGTTTTCATTGATCGGCCCGAGGGTATTGACTTGGAAATCTGTCAGGCGCTTAGTAATCACCTGGGAACTCTTTTAGATGAAGCTGATTTAATTACTCGCAATTATTTTCTTGAGGTAAGCAGTCCCGGTTTGGAACGTCCGCTAAAAAAGGAAGCGGACTTTCAGCGTTATCAGGGACATAAAATTCAGATTAATACCTATGCGGCAGTAGCGGGTAAGAAAGTTTTTGTCGGAATTTTAAAAGGCTTGGTAGATAATCAGGTGCTTCTGGAAGGAGAGAGTGGACCGGTTGCCATACCGTTTAATCAACTCGCTTCGGCTCGTCTCATGGTTGAATTTTAATTATAGTCGATTTAGGATTAAAAACCGAATAAGGAGGACTTCCTGTCATGAATCAGGAGTTTTTCCAGGCTCTGCATGATTTGGAAAAAGAGAAAGGAATAAAAGCAGAGATCCTGCTGGAAGTAATAGAGGGAGCTTTAGTTTCAGCCTATCGTAAGAATTTTGGATCTTTACAGAATGTCCGGGTAGATATTAATACGGAAACCGGCAAGGTTCGGGTTTTAGCTCGCAAGTCTGTAGTTGAAGAAGTAAAAGATTCACGAATAGAGCTTTCTCTGGCGGAGGCCCGTAAAATCAATTCTCGCTATAATTTAGAGGATATCGTGGAGATAGAGGTTACCCCACGGGATTTCGGCCGGATTGCAGCTCAAACAGCTAAGCAGGTAGTGGTACAGCGATTGCGTGAGGCGGAAAGAGGTCTAATTTTTGAAGAGTTTTCTAACCGTGAAGGGGACATTGTTACCGGGGTAGTACAACGTCAAGAGCAGCGGAACATCATGATTGATTTAGGAAAAACCGAAGCCACGTTAAGTCCTTCAGAACAGATCGCTGAAGAATACCGAATCGGAGAACGGATTAAAGTTTTCATTGTGGAGGTAAAAAAGACAACTAAGGGTCCACAAATCTTGGTATCGAGGACCCATCCAGGGTTATTAAAACGCCTTTTTGAACTTGAGGTACCCGAAATTTTTCAAGGTATCGTAGAGTTAAAAAGTGTGGCCCGGGAGGCGGGAAATCGGTCCAAGATTGCGGTTCATTCCCGCGATGAAAATGTTGATCCGGTAGGTGCCTGTGTGGGACCAAAAGGTATGCGGGTCCAGGCTATTGTTAGTGAATTAAAAGGTGAAAAAATTGACATTATTAAATGGAGTTCTGATCCGGCCCAATTTGTAGCTAATGCTTTAAGCCCGGCGCGAGTTCTTTTGGTAGAAATTCTAGAAGAAGAAAAGGTTGCACGCGTCATTGTCCCCGATTATCAATTATCTTTAGCTATTGGCAAAGAGGGACAGAACGCTCGTCTGGCGGCTAAGCTATCGGGATGGAAAATTGATATCAAAAGTGAATCCCAGGCGGGTTATCCTTTTGACGATACTGATGATAAGATAGAAGAAGAGGAAGAAGAAACGGATTACGAAGAACAAATAGACTACGACGAAGAAACGGATTACGAAGAAGAAACGGATTACGATGAAGAAACGGACTATTTGGAAGATTAACAGGGGGTGAAATTTGATGGCCCGGGTTAGAAAAATTCCCCAACGGATGTGTCTTGGCTGCCAGGAAATGAAGAATAAAAAAGAATTGGTACGCGTGGTTCGAACCCCGGAAGGAGAAATACTTATTGATCCAACCGGTAAAAAGTCTGGGAGAGGGGCTTATATATGCCCATCGGCAGATTGTCTGAACCAGGCCATCAAAGGAAAGCGTTTAGAAAAGGCGCTGAGCCATTCGGTAAGCCAGGAAATCTTGGAGTCCCTTAAGGAAAAAGTGGTGACCTAAGATGGGTAACCATACAGCAGAAAAATGGAGAGCTTTACTGGGATTCGGGTTTCGTAGCGGTAAAGTGATTACGGGAACCGAGGCCACGCGTAGCTTACTGAAAAAGGGGCAGGCACGATTAGTTTGGCTAGCGGAGAATGCATCCCCACGGACCCAAAGAGAATTTACACAAGTATGTGAGGAAAATGGTGTTGATTGGATAGTTTTTTCCAAAAAGGAAATTTTAGGATTATGTACAGGTCAATCACCCCGAGCTGTGTTGGCGATAATCGATCATCAGTTAGCCAGAGCTATTCTCAGGGTAATTCGACCGGATATGCCTGGAAAATAAATAGTATTGCGGGGGTGATTGGATGGCAAAAATCAGGGTGCATGAGCTTGCTAAAGAATTGGGAATGAATAGCCGAGATTTAGTAAATCAGCTCCTAGATTTAGGGATTCAGGTTAAAAATCATTTCAGCACCCTAGAAGAATCAGAAGTGGCTAAAATAAAGAGTCAAAGAAAAACCGATAAACCATTGCCGGATGCAACAAAAACTGAAAATAGGGTGCAAAAACCGGCTGATTCTCGTTCAGCCATGAAGGGTCTGGAAAAAAAGTCAATACCGAAGAATAGTGAAGAGAGTAGAAGTAAGCCGGAAGTCGGTCCAACCGATAGATTTGATCGCAAAAATCAGCGGAAACCGGCCGGTGTTCCTAATGCCGGCGGTGCTCATCGAGCCCCCACGAGTAGCCAGGGTCGACGTGACTTTCGAGATCGCGGGTCTGATACTGGAAAACCCACGGGGGATCGTTCTCCGTCGAGCCGACCGCAAGGGGTGAATCGGCCCCAGATAGATAGAGCCCCAGGCCGACCATTCGGAGATCGACCGCCGAGTCGACCACCGGGAGATAGGCCGGGAAGCCGTCCTCCGGGAGATAGAGCATCAAGTCGTCCTCCGGGAGACCGAACCACAAAACGATCCGGCGACCGGGCCCCTGGTCGGACTCCATTTGATCGGCCAGGAGGAAGAACCGGTGAACGTTCAACCGGGCGTGCCTCCGGAGCAGGGTTAAGCAATGCTCTCTCGACCGCCGCAACCCCAGTTTCCCCTAAAACCGGACGACCTATGGAGCGCGATAAAACTAAAATCCATGATGATATTGCTACTCGGGGTGCGGTTAAAGGGGTTCCTAAAAAGGGCGAAGGTAAGAAACCGCCGATTCGTCCCCATGCGGGATCTCCGCGTATTCAAGACGATGAAGCCAAGGTTGGTCGGGGTCGTAAAAGGCCAGGACGACCGGGAAGTAAAAAAGTAAAAGGTAAAGCTGCACCGCCGCCGGCACCTATTTTACCCAAGGTAGTAACGATTGGGAAAAGTGTCACGGTCCAAGAATTGGCTAGCGTGTTAAACCGAACTCCCGCTGATTTAATTAAGCGCTTAATGATGATGGGGGTTATGGTGACCGCTACGCAGGCGATAGATTTTGATACTGCGGCCCTCGTTTGTGACGAATTAGGGGTGGAGGCCCAGTCGGAAATATCGCAGGAAGAAGCTTTATTGCCTGAAATTGTGGATGACCCATCTAATTTGGTCGAGCGTCCACCGGTAGTTACAGTAATGGGTCACGTAGATCACGGAAAAACATCACTGCTGGATGCGATTCGCCGTACCCGCGTAACGGCTACTGAAGCCGGTGGGATTACCCAGCACATCGGGGCTTATCAGGTAGAGGTTAATGATAAAAAGATTACCTTTATTGATACTCCAGGGCATGAGGCCTTTACAGCGATGCGCGCCCGGGGGGCACAGGTTACGGATATTGCTATTCTGGTTGTAGCCGCCGACGACGGCGTTATGCCTCAGACGATTGAGGCTATTAATCACGCTCGAGCGGCTGAGGTGCCCATAATTGTCGCGGTCAATAAGATGGATAAGCCAACCGCTAATCCGGAGCGGATCAAACAACAATTAACGGAATATGGTTTGTTAGCGGAAGATTGGGGAGGAGATACTATCTGTGTACCCGTTTCCGCTCACACGCGCGAAGGACTGGATACGTTACTAGAGATGGTTTTACTAGTAGCGGAAATGACCGAGTTTAAAGCCAATCCGGATCGTCCTGCTGAGGGCACGGTAATCGAAGCCCAATTAGATAAAGGACGGGGGCCGGTGGCTACGGTTCTGGTGCGCTTTGGCACCTTGCGCATTGGTGACTCGGTACTAGTAGGGGTTAACTATGGTAAAGTACGGGCCATGGTTGACCATCATGGCCAATGGCTAAAAGAAGCAACGCCATCAACACCGGTTGAGGTATTAGGTCTGGATGGGGTGCCGATGGCTGGCGATATCATGCAGGTAGTATCCGAGGAAAAGATTGCCCGTCAGATAACGGAGAGTCGACAGGATCAGCGTCGGGAAGAAGAGTTTAGTAAAACTACGCGCGTCACTTTAGATGATTTATTCAAACAGATCAAAGAGGGTCAAATCAAGGAATTGAACCTTATTATTAAGGGTGACGCACAAGGTTCGATTGAAGCTCTACGCCAATCATTAGAAAAATTAGGCACCGAAGAAGTTAAAGTTAGTTTAGTGCATACCGGGGTAGGGACCATAACCGAGAGTGATGTAATGCTAGCTTCCGCTTCTAACGCCATTATCATTGGTTTTAATGTTCGTCCAGATCAAAATACGCGTCGAGCTGCAGAAAATGAGCAGGTAGATATCCGGCTGTACCGGGTTATATATGAAGTGGTAGAAGATATACGTAAGGCCATGGGCGGTCTTCTTGAGCCAGATTGGCGGGAGGTCATTTTAGGACGGTTAGAAGTACGGGCTACTTTCAAGGTACCTAAGATAGGAATTGTTGCTGGAGGCTATGTCTTAGATGGCAAGATACTTCGAGGAGCAGAAGCTCGGGTAATCCGTGATGGGATCGTAATTCAAGAAGGTAAAGTTGATTCCCTGCGCCGTTTTAAGGATGACGTTAAAGAAGTAGTTCAAGGTTTTGAGTGCGGGGTAGGGATCGAAAACTTTAATGATATAAAAGAAGGCGATGTTATTGAGGCCTATATCATGGAAAAAGTTGAACGTACTCTGTAATCAAGCATGAGGAGATAGCGTGAATCAGGAGGTGGGGACAATGAGTTTTAACCGTGCCCATCGGTTAGCCGAAGAAATGAAAAAAGAAATTTCCCAAATCTTCAGGGAGGAAATCAAGGATCCTCGGGTTGGCTTTGCCAGTATTACTCGGGTGGAGGTTTCTTCGGATTTGCGCTATGCCCGGGTATTTGTTAGTGTCCTGGGCAGCACGGAAGAACGGCGACAGGCTATAACCGCTATTAAAAAGGCCGGGGGATTTATCCGTTCAGAATTAGCTCGGCGTATCCGTTTACGTTATATGCCGGAATTAAATTTTCATCTAGATGAATCGATTGAATACGGAGTAAGAATTGCTAACATTATAAAAGAACAGGTAAAAGGAACGAGTGCAGAAACGGAAACCGGATCAGGGGGTAGTCAGGATGGAGAATCTTGAGGCTCTGATCGAGGCCCTTCAGAAGGCGGAACGGATTTTAATTGCTTCCCACGTAAATCCAGACGGGGACAGTATTGGCACCTTAATTGGTTTGGGTCTGGCTTTAGAATCCTTGGGTAAAGAAGTAATCATGGTGAATAGCGATGAGACTCCTTTAATGTTTAAATTTCTTAAAGGAGCTAATCGCATTCACTGTCCGAAGGAGATTGAAAGCATACCGGAAACAGTTGTTTTAGTTGATTGTACCGATCTGGAGCGGGTTGGTACCGAGCTGGCGGAGCGTTTAAAAGAGGCAACGGTATTGATCAACATTGACCATCATGTAAGCAATAATTATTTTGGACATTATAATTTAGTTGACGCTAACGCAGCGGCTACCGCGGAAATTATCCTGAGGTTACTACCTTTATTAGAGATAGAACCAGATAAAGACATCGCCACGGCTTTGTACACCGGGTTAGTAATGGATACGGGTAGCTTTCAGTATTCCAATACTACCCCTGCGGCGCATCGGTCTGCTGCCTATCTTTTACAAAAAGATGTTGACTTAGATCAGGTACGGAATGTGCTTTTTGAAACCCGTACGGTATCAATGTTGCGTTTAATCGGGGAGGCCCTACGGCTCCTCCAACTGACTCCGGACGGTAAAATAGCCTGGGTAGAAATCACGCAGGAAATAATGCATCAAACCGGAGCCAGAGATGAGCATTGTGAGGGGATAATTAATTATCCGCGTTCCGTAATGGGCGTGGAAATTGCTATTCTTTTCCGGGAAATTACCCCCGGTAAGATCAAAGTGGGGTTACGCTCCAAGCGTAAGGTGAATGTAAATCAATTAGCCGGCTTCTTCGGCGGAGGCGGCCATCAACGCGCTGCTGGCTGCATTATAGAAGGTAATATGAAGGAAGTAGTACCAAAGGTACTAGAGGAAGCCCAAAAACTATTAGCATAAGGGAACAATACGATTTTCTGAAGGATGGTATCAATTTGGCATCTGTGGTAATGGGTATGATTAACCTGTTAAAACCGCCGGGGCCTACTTCGCACGATATGGTAAACTGGATACGTCGGTTGCTAGGAATTAAGCGGGTAGGTCATTTGGGTACTTTAGACCCCGGCGCGGCTGGGGTTTTGCCGCTTTGTGTAGGATCAGCTACGCGACTTTCTGAATATATGTCGGAATGGGACAAGCAGTATCGAGCGGAAATGCTCCTGGGAATTAAAACCGATAGTCAAGACCTTATGGGTAAGATTATTGAAATTAACCAGAAGGCTTGCCAGGTAACGGAAGCGCAGATTAAAAACGTCCTAGAGCAGATGGTTGGCGTTTATGAACAAGTACCACCTATGGTTTCAGCTGTGAAACATCAAGGACGAAGATTGTACCAATTAGCCCGGGAAGGAAAGATCGTAGAACGAAAATCTCGAACGGTAAGGATACAGAAGTTAAAGATTCAGCGGATTAATTATACTTCATTTATGACTATGCCCAACTGTCCCCGAGTATTATTTGATATTACGGTTTCCAAAGGAACGTATATTCGCACTTTGTGTGCCGATGTGGGAGAAAAATTGGGCTGTGGTGGAACGATGGCCTTTTTAGTACGTACCCGGTGTGGTCCGTTAACCCTAGAACGAGCCTGGACCTGTGAGGAAATAGAAGCTGCCTGGAATAGAGCAGATATGAGTTTTTTATTATCACCGCAGATGGGAATAAGTGATTGGCCGGTATGGGTAGTTAGGCCAGAAGCCTTAATTGGCGTAGAAAATGGTGCATCCTTAGGTAGTGAATGTTTCCTTAATTCAGAGGTAAAGGCCGTTCAACCAGGAACCAGAGGATTTCTCCAAATGCCTGGAGGAGAATTAGTGGCGGTGGGTCTGATGAAAGAAAACCGGCAGGGCCACCTCTATTGTCAACCAGAAAAAGTTCTGGTTTCTCGAAACGCATTAATAAGGTGAGGCGAATAAGTAAGATGCAAATTCTGAAGGATCCCTCAGAGGTAGCTAAAAAATTAGGGCGTGTGGTTATCGCCCTAGGTAATTTTGATGGTGTCCATGTTGGACATCAGCGGCTTATCCGTAATATGGTTAGTTATGCCCGTAAGATCGGAGCAGCTCCAGTGGTATTTACTTTTCATCCTCATCCCCTACAGGTTTTATTTCCGGATCGGGCACCCCGTTTGTTAATCAGTCCCGAACGTAGAGCGGAATTAATTTCCCGCCTAGGAGTAGATGCCCTGTTAATGCTTCCTTTTGATCGTGATCTAGCCCGGTTAAACCCGGAATTTTTTGTTCATGATCTTTTAGTTCGCCAATTAGGGGTTGAAGCCGTCTTTGTTGGATTTAATTGTACTTTTGGCCATCGGGGAGCTGGGACTCCGGAATTGTTGCAACGTTTAGGAAAAGAATTAGGGTTTTACGTAGAAGTGCTTCCTCCGATCCAGGTAGGAGAAACCGTAGTCAGTAGTTCAACGGTACGTCAGGTTTTAGAAGAGGGAGATATTGGTCGGGCTCGAGGCTATCTTGGATACTGGCCGATCCTGGAAGGAAGGGTAGTGTACGGAGACCAGCGGGGAGGGAGACAGATGGGTTTTCCTACCGCTAACCTGGATATTGGCAACGATGTTTTAATCCCAGCCCGGGGAGTTTATATGGCTAAGGTGCGCGTCCGGGATCAAATTTTTGATGGAGTCTTGAACATTGGGGTTAAGCCGACGATCGGACCGGATTTACCCCCTTCCGTAGAAGTACACATTTTAGAATTTGCCCAGGTGATTTACGGTGAGTGGGTAGAATTATCTCTTTTACATCGGATCCGGAGTGAAGCTAAATTTTCCAGTATTAACGAGCTGATTTCCCAAATTAAAAGAGATATCGAAGCGGTCCAGACCTTAAAAAACAACGCTTTGTTTCAGCAGGCTTGATAGTTTACAATTCTTGTCCCCTGTGGTAAAATGATGTTCGGTAAAGATCCCGAATCTTGGTAAATATAAAGGTTAAAAGAGATTTGAACCATGCGCTAGGGTTACCGATTCTCCGACGGTATTCTTGGCCATTGGCGATTTAGTTTAGAAGGAGGTGACAAACGCGTGACACTCAGTACCCAAGAGAAACAGAATATTATTGAAGCTTATCGTATTCATGAAAATGACACCGGTTCACCTGAAGTTCAGATTGCCATTTTGACTCAACGGATTAATAGTTTAACTGATCATTTAAGGACCCATCGTAAAGATCACCATTCGCGACGGGGTTTATTAAAAATGGTTGGTCAGCGGAGAGGTTTGTTGAATTACTTAAAGGATTCTGATATTGAGAGATATCGCGCGCTTATCCAACGACTAGGCTTGCGTCGTTAGATAATGAGGCGGATAACAAAAAGGGCGGATGGCCGCTCTTTTTGATTGTTAGAAAAAATGTTACAGTTAAATTTTACGATGACTATACTTAGAAAAGAATAGCATAATAGAAAATAAGTAGACAAAAGGTTTAATTAAGTATGGATTAAAAAGGAGGAAAATGTCAGTGCATACATTTTCCACGATTTTAGGCGGACGACCACTAGTAATAGAAACTGGAAAAATGGCTAAACAAGCCAACGGAGCGGTATTGGTTCGTTATGGAGATACCGTAGTTTTAGTGGCTGCAACAGCCTCAGCTGAACCTCGGGAAGGAATCGATTTTTTCCCTATGACCATCGATTATGAGGAAAGGTTATATGCGGTAGGCAAGATACCCGGCGGGTTTATTAAAAGGGAAGGAAGGCCTTCAGAGGCAGCGATCCTGGCGGCCCGTTTAATTGACCGGCCGCTTCGTCCTCTATTTCCAAAAGGATTCCGTAATGATGTGCATGTGGTAGCTACCGTGTTATCGGTTGATCAGGACAACCCACCGGAGATTACCGCCATGATCGGGGCCTCCTGTGCTT
>JAAYQE010000055.1 GCA_012519455.1 Syntrophomonadaceae bacterium | reverse complement strand
GTGGTAGTGAATCCGCCTTCGGGGCCGATAAAAACCCAGACCGGAGGGGGTGAACCAATCCAATTACGAATAACTTTTTTTAAGCTCATTTCTGTCTCGTTTTCCCAGGGTATCAAGCCTAATTCTCCTGGCGGAATCGATTCTAAAACCTCGGTTAAGGGCCGGGCGGTCTCCACCTGGGGAACTAAAACACGTTGACACTGCCGGGACGCCGCCGCAGCTACCCTTTGCCAACGTTGCTGGCGTTTTTCGACCCGCGCTTCGGCCAGCTGGACAATCGTTCGCTCGGTTAAAAGCGGGATAAAACGCATAACCCCCAATTCGGTTCCTTTCTGGAGGATCAGTTCCATTTTATCTCCTTTAGGGATACCCTGACATAAGACAATTGATAAATCGGCTTCTCGAGAGGTTGACTGCGTTTCTAGCAATTCCTCTAAAGCTAGACGCACTCTTTGGCCACTTAATTCCTGGATTTGAGCCAAATATTCCTCTCCCTGACCGTTAAAAATTCGCACCCGATCGCCGGGCCCCAAGCGTAAAACCCGAGATAAATATCGCACCTCTGGCCCTTGTATAAATGCCGCGTTTTGGGCTGGATAAATCTGCTCGGGTGGAACGTAAAAACGATTTCTCCTCATTCCTTCTAAACCTGCAACTTATATTTTGATACCGCTGTAAAAAGGTATATCCACTATGGGGTAATCGTTTCTATATTATGTGCTTCTTGACCCTTTTGGGCGATCACCGTGGACCATTCTCCCTCTTCCGTGATCTCCACCAATTCAAAACCAATTCCCGTTAGATCTTCCAGTACTTCTTCTAGCCGGCCTTGAATAATCCCGGCACCAATTAAATATCCACCCGGTCTTAGTTTTTCCCACGCACTAGGACCCAACCGTTTAACTATCCCGGCCACTAAATTGCCAACGATAAGGTCCACCGGCTGATCTTTCACCGGCTCCCATAAGTCGCCCACTAATACCTTTACTTGTGCTTCCACACCGTTAAGACTTATGTTTTCCCGGGCAATACCGGCCACCATTGGATCCAGATCAACCGCGATTACTTCGGCAGCCCCCAATTTAACTGCAGCAATCGCTAAGATCCCCGTACCGGTTCCTACATCTACGACTCGTTCTCCGCCGTGAATATGCTGTTCTAAAGCGCGTAGACAGTGAATCGTAGTCGGGTGCGTACCGGTACCGAAGGCCATTCCTGGGTCAAGTTCAATGACAATTTCTCCTACTCCTGGCGTATACGTTTCCCAGGTCGGTTTAATTACGATTTTTTTCGATACTTGAACCGGATGATAATACTTTTTCCAGGCGTGAGCCCAATCTTCTTCATTTAACTCACCTAAAGTAATCCAACTAGTGCCATCGGCGAAGTGGGCCAAAAGCTCCTGCAACCGCTGACGAAACTGAGCCAAACGTAAAGATTCCTGAGATGCTTCCGCTTCCGAACTCTGGTCCAGAGGAAAGTATCCCTTAACCGAAATATGTTGGCCCTGAATTACCTCGGGAGGCAATTCGTAACAATCCCAACCAGCGGTACGCGTATACCGTTCGATAAGCTGGGGATCCTCAATGACAACCCCCCCGAAGCCCATTTCATGAAACAAATTAGCCACCGCGTCCGCCGCTGCTGGGATCGTGGTAATCGTAATTTCCTGCCAGATCACTAGTTCATCTCTCCCGCCCGTTTAAAAGTATACGTCCTAACCCATAAAAGCATCTTTTACTTTCTCAAAGAAGCCTTTATCTTCTTTTCCTTTTTCCCGCAGTACTTCACCCGCTGCATTAGGCCACTCGCCACTTGGATCCATTCCCATAGTTTCCCCAAAGCGCTGTAATAATTCTTTTTGTTCTCCGGTTAAACGCGTCGGGGTCTTGACTACGACTTTAACGTGTAAATCTCCCCGGCCATTAGCGCGTACGCGGGGCATACCCTTCCCTCTCAAACGAAAAACTGAACCGGTCTGAGTCCCTTCCGGAATCTTTAAAATAGCCTTGCCATCTAGAGTCGGTACCTCCGTCGAAGTCCCTAAGGCTGCTTGCACCATGTTAATGGCAATCTCACAGCTTAAATCATCCCTTTGGCGACGAAAGACCTTATGGGGCTTGATATAAACAAAAACATACAGGTCTCCCGGCGGTCCGCCTCGCATTCCGGCTTCACCTTCACCGCCCATCCGTAAACGGGATTCGTTATCCATACCGGCTGGAATACGTATTTTAAGCTTACGTACCTGCCGGACTTTACCCTGACCACGACATTCGGGGCAGGGTTTTTCTACTACGGTACCCTCACCATTACATTGCGAGCAAGCACGCACCGTCTGAAAACGCCCTAGAATCGTGTTTTGAATCGTTCGTACCTGACCCGTTCCTTGGCAGGAGGTACAGGTGATTCTGGTCGTTCCCGGGGCTGCTCCGGTCCCTTGGCATTGAGGGCAATCTTCGATACGAGGAATTTCTACCTCTTTCTCCACGCCGGAGAAGGCTTCCTCCAGGGTAATTTCCAAGTCCAGTCGCAAATCCGACCCTACTTGAGGCCCACTCCGCTGCCGTCCACCGCTAAAGGCGCCGCCAAAAAAACTCTCAAAAATATCGAAAGGATCACTGAACCCGCCAAAACCACCAAAACCGCTAAAACCGCCTCCGGCGGCTCCGGCTTGATCAAAGGCGCTATGTCCAAACTGATCGTAAGTGGCCCGTTTTTGAGCGTCACTCAGTACCTCATAAGCTTCATTTATTTCTTTAAATTTTTCCTCTGCTTTTGGGTCCTCTTGATTACGGTCCGGGTGGTACTTAAGCGCTAATTTACGATAAGCCTTCTTTATTTCGGCTTCACTAGACCCTCGCTCAACTCCCAGCACCTCATAATAATCTCGTTTACTCATTTTACCGCTCCCCCATGCGCGCTGGACAATGTTTCACTCTAAACCGTTTTGTCCCTACTGAAACAACGGTAAACCGGGGAAGTTTATTCCCCGGTCCCCCGCCGGATTCGATCTCTATTTATCTTCTTTTTTATCTTGGTCTTTATCTTCGTCAACCACCGTATAGTCGGCATCTACTACGTTATCATCAGGTGGGGTACCTGCATTTTCGGTTTCCGTTCCCGTTGGTGCCGCATTTTCCTGGTACACCTTGGAAGTAAAGGCATATAACAGGGAAGTGAGTTCTTCACTTTGCTTTTTAATTTCCTCCAACGCTTTACTGTCCAGATTTTCCTTTAACGTATTTTTCGCTTGTTCAATCTTCTCCCGTTCCGACGGATCGCCTTTTCCTTCTAGTTCTTTTAAAGTTTTTTCCGTTTGATAAACCAAGGTATCCGCGTTATTGCGGACTTCCGCTTCCTCTAATCGCTTGCGGTCTTCCTCCTCAAAATCTTCGGCAGTTTGGCGCATCCGTTCAATCTCCTCACTGGTTAACCCGGAGGAACCACTAATGGTAACCTGTTGCTCTTTACCGGTGCCTAAATCCTTAGCTGAAACGTTCACAATGCCGTTAACATCTATATTGAATTTAACCTCAATTTGAGGTACCCCCCGAGGCGCAGGTGGAATACCATCCAGGATAAACCGTCCCAAGGTTTTGTTATCCGCCGCCATCTTTCGTTCCCCTTGTAGTACATGAATTTCTACACTGGTCTGCATATCGGCGGCGGTAGAGAAGATTTGTTTTTTCTCCACGGGAATGGTCGTATTACGGTCAATTAATTTGGTAAAAATTCCGCCCAAAGTCTCAATGCCCAGGGACAGTGGCGTAACATCCAGGAGAACAATGTCTCCAGGGCCCTTGCCGGTAACTATCTCGGCTTGGATCACGGCACCCATGGCTACTACTTCATCGGGATTGATGCCTTTGTAGGGCTCTTTTTGGGTGACTTCCTTAATCATTTTTTCTACCAGGGGTACCCGAGTCGATCCTCCCACCAGAATTACCCGGTCAATCCCCCGGGCGTCTAATTTAGCATCCGCAATGGCCTGCTTCATCGGCCCAATCGTCTTTTCTACCAGATCCCGTATTAATTCTTCAAATTTAGCCCGGGTTAACGTCAGATCTAAATGTTGCGGGCCTTCGCTGGTTGCCGTAATAAACGGCAGGTTAATATTAGCGGTAACCACCGAAGAAAGCTCGATCTTAGCTTTTTCAGCGGCCTCTCGTAGGCGCTGTAAAGCCATTTTATCTTTACTTAAATCTACCCCGGTTTCTTTTTTAAACTCCGTAATGGCCCAGTCTATAATGCGTTGATCGAAATCATCGCCACCTAGACGGTTATTACCACTGGTCGCCTTGACTTCAAAAACGCCTCCCCCTAGTTCCAGGATCGAAACGTCAAAAGTACCCCCACCTAGATCATACACTAAGATGGTGTGATCTTGTTCCTGTTTATCCAACCCATAGGCCAACGCCGCAGCTGTGGGTTCATTAATTATCCGTAATACCTCCAGCCCGGCAATAGCCCCGGCATCCTTGGTGGCTTGTCGCTGACTATCTGTAAAGTAGGCCGGTACGGTAACCACCGCCTGGGTAACCGTTTGTCCCAGATAAGCCTCCGCATCAGCTTTAAGCTTTTGCAAAATCATGGCTGAAATCTCTTGCGGCTTGTATTCTCGATCATCAATTTTTACTTTATAATTGGTTCCCATATGTCGTTTGATTGACATAATGGTTCGGTCCGGGTTAGTGATCGCTTGCCTTTTGGCAATCTGGCCCACCAAACGTTCCCCGTCTTTGGAAAAACCTACCACCGAAGGAGTTATCCTTCCTCCTTCACGATTAGGAATAACGGTAGGTTGACCCCCTTCAATGATTGCTACGCATGAATTAGTCGTACCTAGGTCAATTCCTACTACTCTTGCCACCTATCCATCCCCTCCATGCCATAATCTATAATCAGTTTTTATAAAACAAATGAATCCACAGCTTATAACTCAATCTTCCAGGTCTCGTGCCACCGCTACCCGCGCTGGTCGAATTACTTTGCCTTTAAAAAAGTAACCTCGCCGTAATTCCTGAACGATTGTGTTATCCTTTTGATCTTCAGCCAAAGGCATTCGCAACATGGCTTCGTGTAAATAAGGATCAAATTCCTGACCCTCGACCTCCATTGCTTCTAAGCCTTCCTGGTTCAGTATTTCCATAAATCCGCGATATACTAATTGCAACCCAGAAAGCAGCCCCTCATAATCTTGGGTTTTATCTGCGGCTTGCAAACCTAGTTCCAGATTATCCAACACGGGCAGAAGATTAGTTATTACTTTTTCTGCCGCCAACTGGTGTAATTCTTCCTTTTCTTCTTGGCACCGACGCCGGTAATTATCAAAATCCGCCTCTAAGCGTAACATTTTCCGGTAATAATTCTCCGCCCTAGTCCTGGTCTGTTCTAATTCCATTGATAGCCGCTGAATCAATTCCTCTAAACTAATCGATTCTACTTCAGATACGGCCTCGGGCGTCGTTTCCTCACCGCCCTCTGTATTTGCCGATACTTCTACTTCCGTTTCCGTAGTTGAAGGCATTGCCGGATCAATATTATCGTTTTCTAGGTCCTTAATCATCTTATCACCTTCTTTACCTAAATCCAGTTCTAGAACAACTAATCAACGAATTTATTAAATAAATTAAATCTCCCTATTGACCGGGTTATGTTCCCGTTTTTTAATAATCGTATTGATCCGCAAAATAGCTTCCGCTACTTCCACCGCTGTCTTTAAGGCATAATGTTTAACCAGGGCCGGATCGACCACTCCTATCTCCTGCATATCCCGTACTTCCCCGGTTTCGCAGTCAATAGCTAGGGTATCTTTACCGGTTTCCGCTTGGGCTGCCATCACGTCCCCTAATTTTTCCAGGGGATTGAATCCAGCGTTACTTACAATTTGGGCAAAAGGGCGTTTTAAGGCTTCTACTAAACAATCGATCCCCCAGGCCGCCATTCCTCGTACTTCTCCCCGTACTTGCGCTATCTGTCGCGCCAGGGCGAGTTCTATGGCTCCGCCTCCGGGTACCAAGCCTCCCTTCAAAGCTGACTGAACCGCGGAAGCCGCATCTCGAGCCATTCTTTCTCGTTCACCGACAATTTCAGGTGTAGCGGCTCCCACTACAATCGTGGCTATGGAACTACCGGCTCCCCCTAAAATTCGAATCTGTTCTAATTTTTCGTCCTCACAAACCCGCTCCGCTCGACCCAATACTTGCTCAAAATCAGTGACCTTGCGTTTTAAGCCGGTTCGTTTAATAAGCCGAGCCCCGGTTAATTCCGCCGTTTTACGTAACTCTTTATAAGCTACGCGTGATACAACCATAATCCCCGCTTCGGTCAATATTTCTTCGGCTAAATCATCGACCCCTCGATCCACCAGGACTAAATTTACGCCTAGAGAAATCACTTTCTCAATATTCTTTCTAAACTCATCCCGTAGGGCCAAATAACGGGCGACCCCGGTTTCCGTACCCAAAGCGTCCCCCTCAAACTCTTCTGGCGCTAAAGCATCATCAATAATCAATACCTTAACCCCGTTTATTACCCGAGGCATTTGGCGATTCATTCGCTGCTTATTCAAAATTACTCCCTGAAAAACCTCATTAGCCGCGGCTTCACGGGCTACAATAGTATCCGCTAATTTGAAGGCCGGATCTTGCCACTTTTCTTCCTCAATAAATTTCAGCGCCTCAATAACTAAATCCGCCAGATCCGTCTGGCCGCGCCCAGCAATAAGGGCCACCTGCCGTAATTCCGCCGCTTCTATCCCCCGAACGGGTTGGGCCCTAGCCTGCAAAAACTCCAAGGCCCGGCTGGGGCCAAAACGTAGACCTTCGATAATCCGAGCTACCGGAAACCCCCGCGCTACTTGATTGACTCCTTCCGCAACTAAACCTCCGGCCAGAATCGTTGCGGTGGTCGTACCGTCGCCAACCTCCGCTTGCTGGGCACGGGCAATTTTAATTAATAGCCGTGCAGCGGGATGACTTACGTCCATTAACTCCAAAATCGTAACCCCATCGTTGGTGATTACTACCTCCCCAAATTGATCCACCAGCATGGTATCTAATCCCTTGGGGCCAATCGTACTCTCTACGGCGGCTGCTATGGCGCGAATCGCATTGGAATTAGTCATTAGGGCCGTTAGTTTCTCCCCATTATCTGTTCCACTATTCGTCGTTGGTTTAACATTCAATAAAATGGGCCTCCTTTTTCTAGGTCAGAAATAATTAAAAGCCCCGCAATACTTCGGAAAGAGCTCGTGCCGCATGTTTTAACAAGGCCGCAGTACGAGGATATTCCATACGGGTGGGACCAAGCAGCCCTACCCGGCCTGCAGCCTCTCCCTTTATTTCATAGGTGATGGTAATCACACTGCATTCTTGAAATTCTTCCTGCCGGTTTTCTCCGCCAATCCGAACCGTAATCCCCTCTTCACTGCCTTCATTCAACAATTCCCGTATCTCATTTTCCTTTTCTAAAACACCTAATATCCGCCGTACTTTCTCAATATTGTGGAACTCCGGCTGATTGAGGATATTGATAATCCCCCCTAAATAAACCTTTTCCCATTCAGAGGCCTTAAGGGTTTCTTCCAACAAATCAATTATTATTTGCAGTAAGTTCTTTTCTCGCTGCAGTTCATCATACAGTTCCATAAGAATCGTCCGGCGTAATTCATTTAGGGTAATTCCCTGTAATTTATCACTCATTACCTGGGAAATACGCATTAAATCAATGGGGGTTACTGATTCCGGTAATTCTATCTTCTTATGAATCACCGCCCCCGATTCGGTAATCACGATTAAAAGTGCAGCTCGTTCCTGAAGCGGAAGAAGTTCGACGGTTTTGAAACGACCATACACTACCGGTCCCGGACCCGAAATAATCGCGGTATAATTAGTAATCCAGGATAAGAATTTTCCGGTTTCCTGAATTACCTGTTCTAAGTCCCCCATTTTTTGCAAAAACCGACTACGTATCAAATTCTCTTCCATTTCCGACAAGGTATAGGTTTCCATCAGGCAGTCCACATAATAGCGATAACCAAATTGGGAAGGTATACGACCGGCTGAAGTATGGGGCTGTTCAATAAAACCCATTTCCTCCAAATCCGCCATTTCATTGCGGATGGTAGCCGGACTTACTCCCAAATTATATTTACGGGCGATGGTGCGCGATCCCACTGGCTCAGCTGTAGCCACATAATCCTTAATAATGGCCTCCAACACTCTTTGTTTCCGTTCATCAATTTTCACCAGCACCCCCCCTTTTAATTTGTTAGCACTCTCGTTCGTCGAGTGCTAATGATCTAATATAAAAATTACCACCGGTTAACTGCTTTGTCAAGTGAACGGGGCGGTTAAGTTCCTGGTAACCCGTCATAATCAGCATATATGGCTATTTAAGGTAGAAATTCTCTAAAGACCTCATTGGCTACGAATAAAGCGCGGGAAGTTAAAGTTATTCGCTCACCCTCTTCTTGTAAAAGACCACGCTGAATCAATTGAGTCCTTACCCCCGGATAAGCCTGATCAAGCGTCAGCCCAAACCGCTGTTGAAAAGCACTTTTACTTACCCCCTCGCGTAGACGTAAACCTAAAAACAAAGTCTCCGCTCTTTCTAATTCCGGTTTAATCACCTCTGCAAACTCTACTGGCGAGTGCCCGGACTCCAGGTGCCGCTGGTACCGCGTTAAATCAGGATAATTAGCGAAGCGGACCGGGCTACTCCTTAACTCCCTTTCTTCCAGCCCGCTTTCCCGGTTCGCACTAGCCTTCCACACCTGAGAGGGTAATACCCCTCGCAGGCAGGAATGAGCGGAGGGCCCGAGACCCAGATACTCTTGATTCTTCCAATAGACTTGATTATGCACCGACTCATAACCTGGCCGGGCAAAATTAGCAATCTCGTAATGCCGGTAACCAGCCCGGTGTAGCCGATCGACTAAGCATTCGAACATCGCTACCTCTTCATCTTCTTCCGGTAAAGCTAATGCCCCCTGACAAAAAAGTTGATAAAAAGGCGTATCCGGTTCTATTTTTAGGCAATAACCAGATATGTGTTCAGGATAGAGTTCTAAAACTCCTTCTAGCGTTGTCTGCCAACTTTTTAAAGACTGACCGGGTAGTCCGTAAATTAGGTCCAAGTTAATATTTTGAAAACCCGTTTGACGCGCCTGTTTAACCGCCCTTAAAGAATCAACTACGGTATGCCGGCGACCGAGCGCCGGTAATAAACCTTCATCTAAAGACTGTACCCCTAGAGATAACCGATTTACCCCACTCTTTCTTAATTGGGTCAAATACCGTTCATCAATCGTTTCCGGATTGGCCTCAACCGTTACCTCTATTCCGTTATCAAGCTTAGAAATCCCTTCTTTAACCCCGGCGAACTTATGTAAGCAACCAATGATTAAAGCGCTAAGCTGCTCGACCGGCAAACTGGTCGGCGTACCTCCTCCAACATAGAGAGAGGAAAGGCGAAGTAGGTTTTTCGCCCCGGACCTATGAAAAAAATTAAGATAGGTCGCTAATTCCTTGAGAACCGCTGTTGTATAATCCTTTACCTCTACTCCCCCCATCTTGCGATCCTTTAAGCTCGATAAAGGTAGCGAATAAAAATCACAGTAAAGACATTTCTGCCGGCAAAAAGGAATATGCACGTATACCGCCAGCGCATTAGAAGGAAACATGGTCCATCATCACCTCTCTCTGGTCTAGAATAATAAAAGGACCAGAAACCAATCCTGGCCCTCCCTTAACCGGCCTTATTCGACTTTTAATACGGCCATAAAAGCTTCCTGCGGAATCTCGACACTGCCCACCTGCTTCATCCGTTTTTTTCCCTCTTTTTGCTTCTCCAGTAGTTTGCGTTTCCGCGTTATATCCCCACCGTAGCATTTAGCCAGAACATCTTTTCTTTTGGCCCGAATATTTTCACGAGCAATTATTTTGTTTCCAATCGCCGCTTGCAAAGGGACATCAAATAATTGACGGGGAATTAGACTGCGTAGTTTTTCCACTAGACTCCGGCCACGTTGCTGGGCTCGCTCCTGATGGACAATAAAGGAAAGAGCATCTACCGGTTCTCCATTCACCAAAATATCCAACTTCTCTAAATCGGAGGCGCGATAACCAACTAGTTCATAGTCTAAAGAGGCGTAGCCCCGGCTGCGGGATTTTAGTTGATCAAAAAAATCGTAAATAATTTCACTGAGCGGTAATTCATAAGTCAAAATTACGCGCACGGCAGACAAATACTCCATATTAAGAAAAATGCCTCTTTTTTCCTGCGTCAATTCCATGACTGCGCCTACATATTCGGTAGGTACCATAATCGTTGCTTTTACAAAAGGTTCTTCTATTTGATGAATTTGATTAGGCGCTGGCCAAAGCGCCGGGTTATCAATCGATATCTTCTGGCCATCGGTCTGGATAAGGTGATAGACCACACTTGGGGCCGTGGTAATCAAGGTTAAACCATATTCGCGTTCTAACCGTTCCTGAACAATCTCCATGTGCAGTAAACCTAAAAAGCCACAACGAAAGCCAAAACCCAGAGCAGCTGAAGTTTCCGGTTCATAACGTAAAGCTGCATCGTTTAATTTTAGCTTCTCTAGTGCATCACGCAGGTTGGTATAATCAGAAGCCTCTACCGGGTACAAACCGCAAAAGACCATAGAAACAGCTTCCCGATAACCCGGAAGCGGTTCCGCCGCAGGGTGATCGGCATCGATAATAGTATCCCCAACCCGAGTATCTTTAACGTTTTTAACGCTGGCCGCTACATAGCCCACCTCACCGGCCGTCAATCGATCTACTACCTTTAAAGCTGGATTAAATACACCTACCTCGGTTACCTCAAATTCGAGTCCACTGGACATCATTTTAATAAGCATCCCTTTTTCTAACTGACCATCCACTACTCTTATATAAGAAATAGCCCCTTTATAAGGGTTAAAATTAGAATCAAAAATTAGGGCGCGAAGCGGCTTGGTACTATCACCCTTGGGAGGTGGAATCTTTTGAATCACCGCTTCCAAAATATCTTCTACCCCGGTCCCAGCCTTACCCGAAGCTAAGATCGCTTCCTGGGAATCTAGACCAATAACGTCTTCGATCTCCTGTTTAACTCGCTCAGGTTCTGCACTGGGTAAATCTATTTTATTAACCACCGGAATGATTTCCAAATTATTCTCTAGGGCCAGGTACACATTAGCCAACGTCTGAGCCTCGATTCCTTGGGAGGCATCTACTACTAGAAGTGCTCCTTCACAGGCAGCTAAGCTCCGTGAAACTTCATAAGTGAAATCTACGTGTCCCGGGGTATCAATCAAATTTAACATATATTCCTGCCCATCTCGGGCCCGATAGATCATACGAACCGCGGTCAGTTTAATGGTTATTCCCCGTTCACGCTCTAAATCCATCTGGTCCAGAACCTGCTCCATCATCTCACGCTCGGTAATAGCACCAGTAAACTCTAGAATACGGTCTGCCAAAGTAGATTTTCCATGGTCAATATGGGCAATAATACAAAAGTTTCTAATCCTCTCCTGGGGTATACTGATCATAGGTACTCCTTCCCTTGTTCCAACCCATACCGGTCGGCCTTTTTACTCACAACTTTTTTCTAACAAGTTTAGCCTTCTTAATTTTATCAGGTACTGAAAAGATAGGCAATCCGAGAACCTTTTCCATGGAGAGAAGGATTTTATTAAGCCCATGCCGAAAACATAGTAATCTTAAGCCGATGGGAGTGAAATAATCTATTATGGATGAATTAACTCGTTTTGGGGTATCAATACCTCCACTTCTACTAGAAAAATTTGATCGCTTAATTAAAGAAAAAGGATACCCAAGTCGTTCTGAAGCCCTACGCGATATGATTCGCGATCACCTGGTAGAACAAGAATGGGAATCTGATGAAAGAGAAGTTGTAGGAACGGTTACCCTGATCTACGATCACCATAGTAGCAACCTACTTCAATTATTGAACGAGATTCAACACCAATACCAGCCATTAATTGTTTCCACACTACACGTTCACCTGGATCATCACCACTGCCTGGAAGTACTGGTGATAAAGGGTCCAGCTCAAGAAGCCCGCCAGATTTCTTCCCGTCTCATCAGTATGAAGGGAGTAAAACATGGGAAACTAACCATAACCTCCACCGGTAAAGAATTGCCCTAAACGATCAAAACTTAGCGCCATCACCTTCTAGTTAAAGAACTAATTACCAACTTATAAACTGTCGATTTATGATTAATACTAACTATACTGTATATACTGTTATTTAAGGAGGGAAGATTAAATGGCGCAATCGAAAGACTGGTTTACCGACGAAATAGCTGATGAAATTGATCTTGACGATTTAGGGGTAAAACAACGCTTTCCGGGGCCCGATTATGGCATGGAACAATGGGCTAATCACCGAAACGCCGAAACGAAGCAGCGTCAAGAAGAACAATCCGCTAAGTGAAGACGCCTCTCTTTCCCCTTTAATCCGTACCAACCCCAAGGCGGCGGCTAAAACGCCGCCTAATCAATTTTAGAACTAATTGCGGCTCTTCCATTCGCATCGCTAAACTTAACCCCCCATAGACCAAAACCCCTGTGCTGACCCCTACTAAAACAAGTATTATCTGGTTAATCTTAGGAAGGAACGGCAGCAAAGGCTGCAGCCCAGATACCGTAAAACTTACTACTAAACCCATCGCCACTGCGGCTATTAGAGTATGCAAAAAGGAAGACATTATCTGGTGGCCGCCGATCTTTCCCAACTTCCATTTAAGGACCCCCAATAACGCTACCATATTAAATATGCCCGCAATAGAATAGGCCAGTGCTAATCCACCATGACCAAGATACTGAATTAAAAGGAAACTCAAGGCAATGTTTAGGAGAATAGTAATCACCCCGGTCGTAACCGGAGTCCGCGTGTCCTGAATAGAGTAAAATACCCGATTCAGGATCTGAATCGCCGAATAACCAAACAATCCTATTGAATAAAAAAGCAGTGCCTCCGCCGTAGCCAAGGTATTGTGATAATCAAAATTACCTTGTTCAAAAAGGGCCTGAATAATGGGTACCCGTAGAGCAATTAACCCTACCGCGGCCGGCAAGGTGATAAAAACCACGGTACGCAAACCTAAAGACATGGTCCGCATAAAATCCGCTTTTTTACTTCGAGCCGCTTGTTCACACAAGGTAGGAAAAACCGCTACCGCTATCGCTACCCCAAAAACTCCAAGTGGAACCTGCATCAATCGCTGGGCGATACGCAAGGCGGAAATCATCCCTTCAGGCAGCCCAGAAGCTAAATTTTGGCTAACAAAAAGATTAAACTGGGTTACGGATAAGCCAATCAATACGGGCAGCATCAGTTCAATTATACGGCGCACGCCCGGATGGGATAAGTCAAAACACCATTCGTAATGCCAGCCCACCCGTAACAAAGCTGGAATCTGAACCGCGAAATTAACCATCGCTCCTACTACCACGCCAATGGAAAACCCCATAATTCCCCATCGAAACGATAGAATCAAACCAACAACAATAATTACTAAGTTGTACAGTACGCTGCCTAGAGCCGGACTGGTGAAATGTTTATAAGAATTCAAAATACCCATAGAAATCCCATTCAAGGCCATAAAGAAAGCCTGCGCAAACATGATGCGCGTTAATTTTACGGTTAATTCCATGGCCTCCGGGGAAAATTTGGGCACTAGTAGATATACTAGTTGCGGGGTAAAGATTAAGCCCAGAGTAATCCCGACAAGCATTAAGGTAATGATCGTATTGAAAAGAATCGAAACAACCCGCCAGCCCTCATCGCTCTTATTCGTCGCAATATATTGGGAAAAAACCGGAATAAAGGCCGAGCTTAAGGCTCCGCCTACCAATAATATATAGAGAAAATCGGGGATAGAAAAGGCCGCGTTGTAAGCATCCGTCAGGCTGTTCTGCCCGAAACGAGTATAAATCACTACATCTCGTACATAGCCTAAAATACGTGAAACCACCATTGTTAGCATTAATAAACCAGCTGCCCGGACTACCCCAGCTCTTGCCTGAGACATAAACCCGACTCTCCTCTTCTATCTCCCCAGCAAAATCAATAATTACGAAAAACCGATTCCTGGATCTGCTTCGTTACCCTGGTCAAATTAGATTTTACCATATCTAAACTGAAAACATAATTATTAGTACACCGAGTCAAACTGTTTATCCCGGTCGCGGCGGTATTTAACCCTAAAATAACCAGAACCAGACACAGGAACAAAATTTTTAGCACTCTTTTACCATAATTTGATTTTTGTTTATTCTGGTTTTTCTCTACATCGTTTACTGATAAATAAACCGACGGCTTCATAATAATTGAGCATCATCACCCCCAAAAAATAAAATACCGGGATAAACTTTCCCGGTTTAGGATTCCCGTTACTCCCTATTTTTAGTAAAAATTATCAAGATTATAGGGATGACAAAGCTTCCTTGAGGGCCCCAGCTAGAATAATAGCAGCCCGTTCAGCTTCAGGTAGTGAATTGTGATCATTACCTACTTCAATTAAAATCGCCCCTGGATGCAGATGCTGATTATAAGCCCCGGCTTTAACCCGTACCCCACGGCAGATTCCAGGATGCTGCGCCTCTAAAATATTGGCTATTTGTTGGGCTAGGGCTAAATTTTTCTTCCAGTGGGGATGCGCCCGGCGTTCATCACTACCAACAATAAACAACAAGCGGGCAGTTTTTTGTCTGTTAATATCTATAGTTTTGGGTTCTTGTGTAGGAAGGGCGTCGCGATGAACATCGACTAAAATTTGTAAATCTAAATATTGATTCAACAGCGACTGGACGGTTTGGGCCGAATTGGCATAAGATTTACTCCAATCTGGATAGTCATGAATGGTATCAACATAAACAGTTGGGATACCAAAATCATTTTCTAAAGTTCTTTTTAGCACCCGAGCTACCTGGTCTACCCCTCCTTTTTCTCCTTCTACTCGGGATTTTCCGGCGGTAGGGTAGTAAGTTTCTGCATTATGCGTACAGTAAATGGCGATAAGCGGGGAACCCATAGTCATTGCCATCTCGGTTTTATCTTCCGTTATTTCTATACCACCTATGGAATCAATGACCTCTGGGACCGAGAAGGCCGGAAGACTATGTATGTCGCCCCCGTTACTGCCTGTAGAATCGGTGGGCGCAGCGAATAACCGTGTATTAACCGGTATAAGCAACTCCCAGCCTGTCCTTTCCAAAGCCGGTAACCATCCCATTTCCAAGCCTACTACAGCCCGAGGGTCCTGACTGGCCCGTGCGTATTTATCCCATAGTTCACTAAACGATTCCTCACCACCAGTTAAAGCTTGGTTATTTTGGCGAGAAAAAAAAGGAAGTCCTTTTTGTAAAATTTCTTTTAACCATAAACTGGTTGGATTGGCAATCGTATAGGTATTACCCTCCTTATTTACCGAAAATACCTTCTGTAATGCAATGCCTCCAGTTTCTACCGGCCACGGCAATTCCTTTTTTTGATGCGAAAAAATCAGTATGATCAAGGCGATTAACAAAACTAAAAACAAAATAAACCTGCCCCGACGCCAGCGAAAACGAGGTCGAACCCGCAGCGAGAATATTTGCAACTTCAAGGCCACACCCCCTGCTGACTAACAATCGTACCGGCTAGTACTAACTATCCAATTGTATGCCGAGTCAGAAGGGGGTATGACACAAGGTTAGGGTTTTCAGTTAATATTTGGTTGTTTAACGCAGCTCAGTGGGAACAAAAGCATCGATCAGTCCAATTACGAGAGCCGCAAGTATAGCCCCCAGTATGGAAACAGATAATAAATTAGGAATAATAAATTGAGCTAGGTAAATAACTACGGCTGCCGTAACAAAGCCTACAATCCCCCGGCTGCGGGGAGAAATGTTTTTACCCAGCAAAGCTTCCACGACAAACCCCAAAATCGCAATAACGAGAGCAGCCGCTAGGGCTCCAGTAAAACCAGCTACCCGTATTCCAGGAAGCAACCAACCTACGAGCATTAGGACCAGAGCTGAAACGACAAAACGAATTACGGTTCCTAAAAGATTATTCACCGACTTTTCACCTCCTTATGTTATAATTTTGAAGGCGGTATTAGCTTTTCCTTCCGGTCATCACACTATACCGTTTCCTTTTTTACTTGCATTTTGGGCTGCGACGTGCTACTATATCTTTTGTTAAATTAGGATAGCATTGGTGCCGGTCCGACCTAAAGGAGGTGAGCCACGTGCCAAATATAAAATCTGCTATAAAAAGAGTAGAAGTTTCACGGAAAAGAACTGCGAAAAATGTAGCGGCTCGTTCATCCATAAAAACCGCGATTAAAAGATTTGATCAGGCAATAACTGAAGATTCAGTGGAAAATACGCAAATTACTTTTAAGCGGGCGATCAGTTTACTAGATCGTGCAGCCCGTAAGGGTTTATTACACCCTAATGCAGTTGCGCGCCGTAAATCAAAATTAACCCGTAAATTAAATGCGACCCGAGTAAACGAAAAGGCAGAATAATTTAAAAATATTATATTTTAAATATAAGGGCTGAAATAAAAAAAGTGCTCCTATCCGGCTGCTGTTGGTTAGGATCACTTCTTTTATTTCTAAGCGGATTTCTAAGCGGAAATCGACCCGGTTAAATTAAGTAGGCTACTAGTACCTCCAGCCACATGTCTGGACTACCCTCGCTAGTTTTAAGGGCAACATCAATTTCTAACATACGTTTCAAGCCGACGATTAATTCGGTATCCGAATAGCCTCGGGCCTGTTTTAAATATTTAGGTACTAACCAGGGCTGCTTTATTTGTAACTTTTTCGCTAATTCCTGATTCGTATACCCTTGACCCATTAGAGCACGAGCGCGTAACAATATACGGTAATGCCGCACCAGCAAATAAAATATTCGTTGGGGGGGCACGCCACTCTGCAGCAATTCCCGAATCCGACTTAAAACGAGAAGCGCTTTTTTTTCCGTAACCGCATCCATAATATCAAAAATACGGTCTTCCACCTGCCGGGTACAAAGCATCTGAACTAACGCTAAAGAAATCTGGTTTGATCCGGCTTCCCGAAACAAACTTATTTTTTCCAGTTCATTAGCCAAACCGTAAAGACTTTTCCCCCCGAAACGAATTAAATAATCTAGAGCAGCCCCTTCTAGGGACAATCCCATTGCGTGCGCTTTTTGCTTTAGCCAATCCCTTCGCTGTTTCTCCTTTAGTTCCGAGCATTCTACCGCTACCCCGTTCGAAGTTAGCGTACGAAATAGCTTCCGGCGTCGGTCCACCTCTCCGGCAGCTAAGAGTACCAGTACGGTTTCCGCTAGAGGATTTTTTAAATACTGGATGAAAGAGGCTAAGTCCGATGCTTCGTTTTCGTAAGCATTAAGTTTCGGTTGTTCTCCAGTTTCTTCCGCCCGCTTAATTTCCGTCCCTTTACTTTTTCTATCCCCCCGAAACCAAGGGGCGTTTTTTACGATCACTAAACGTTTTTGCTGATACCAAGGTGGCGTATGCACATAAGTTAAAAGACTAGAAAGCGTCGTACGCTCTCCATCTAATAGATTAAAATCAAATCCGGAAGAATCCGGACCGACTAGCTTCATTTGCAAAGCTCGAACTAGTTCATCAATTAAGTAACGTTCGCTCCCAAAAAATAAGTATACGGGACGAAACTGTTGCCGGTTGATTTCCTCTAATACGGTTTTCATTACCTACGTCCCCTTCCCTTTTCCGGGTTTCTCTACCGATCAAATTATATAGCCCGACGGATAAATCTACAACGCATTCGTTACACCGAGGATTTAGTTGGTATTTTAATTGGCGTTTTAAAAGGGAGTATCTTTATCTGACGAGCATCGCTTTCCACTACAATTGCCCCATGTTGATCCGTACGGTACAAAGGAATGGCTTTTTCATAAAAATACTCTAAGACTTCCGGCGAGGGATGACCAAAACTATTCGGACCTACACAAATAATCGCTAGCTTTGGGTTTACTTGGGTTAAAAACTGGGTTTCCAGCGAATAACGGCTGCCGTGGTGCGGAATTTTATAAACATGACTTTGTAAAGCCAACTCAGCTTGTAATAGATCCCGGATCCCTTCTTCTTCTAAATCCCCAGTTAATAGTACCGAATTATCTCCATGGGTAATCCGCAGCACGACGGAATTATTGTTTAGATCACTACGCGTTCCGGAACACCAGATACTCGGATGCAACACCTTTATGCAGACGGCAGGATCAAGCTCAATTTGCATACCGCGCTTAGCTTCTATGACCGGAATTTTTTGTCGACTGACAGTTTCATAAAACTGCTGCAAGGCCGGGGGAGGTTCTGGAACCGGAGCCACCATAACCAAGCTAACCGGTATGGCTTCGAGCACAGCGTTTAAGCCCTGTACATGATCGGCATCCGGATGCGTGTTCACTACCAGGTCTAAACGGTTTATTCCTTCCCTGCGTAAAAAAGGAACCACTATCTGTTGACCGACATCAAAGGTACTATTAGAAAACTCAGGTTTTCCGCCCCCATCAATCAGCATTCGTTTGCCGGCTGGAGTTTGAATCAAGATACAGTCACCCTGTCCTACATCTAAAAACGTAATCCGTAAAGGTGGTTTATTATTTGCCCACCAGCCGATGGCGAGTAGTAACCATAATAGCAATAAGCATACGCCGACTTTTCCGGAAGTATTGCGCAGAGATAACCGAGAACTAAATTGAAGCCAATACTTTTGCCCCCACTTTCTAAGCAGGGTTAGTCCATTTTCTCCCCAAATGATTATCCCTATATAATATACCGCAACAACGAAAAGAGAAGGACGGGCGATATAAACTGCAGCCCCTGGAATTTGGTTCAGGAGGTTGACGCCAAAAGCAAGAAGACTGGCTAGGGCTCCTGCAGCCAGGAAAACCATCCCTGCCCCTAGGGGAAATAGAAAGACCAGAGGAAAAGCTAAAAAAGCTAATAAAATAACCGCTCCTACTAGGCCAGCCAGGAGGACATTAGCCAGTAGGCTGATCAAAGATAGCAGATTAAAATGATAAACAACTAAAGGCAAAATTCCCAACTGCGCTCCCAGGGGCACCAGAATTACACTACGTCCAAAAGGCAGCTTATCCCCGAACTGGCTATCTAGGCGGGGATAAAGGTAGACAATTCCCCAGGTTGCTAAAACCGACAATTGAAACCCAACATCAAACAAAAACAGAGGGTTTCCAATTAATAAGACTAATGCCGCAAGGGCTAATGTATTTACCAGATCCGATTCTCGTTGCCATAACCGACCGGCTAAGCCTAAAGAAGCCATTAATACCGCGCGTACTGCCGGTACCGCAAAACCAGCCATAGCCGTAAAAAAAAGCATCATTCCCAGAGCCAAAAAAAAATTGGGCCCCGAAGATAGCCGAAATAAACGTCCCAGGAATAAGGCTAACAACAAGACAAAGCCGATATGAAATCCGGAAACCGAAAAAATGTGAATTAACCCGGTCCGCTGGTATTTTTCTCTTTCCTCCAGGGATAAACCGGCCTGGTCGCCAAATAATAAAGCGCTTATTATGGATAGTTGTTCTGGGGGTAATACTTTTTGCAGCTTCGCTTCAACCTTAGCTTTAAGGCTAAAAACTCCGTGCCGCAGTAAATTACCCTGGCGAACGGCCAGACGTTCTACCGCCGATGGACGCACGGACATCAGGGTATTAATCCCCTGGCGTTGTAAATACGCCGGGTAATCGAATTCCCCTGGATTACCGGGTCCAGAAGGCAACTCCAGTTTGCCGTGTACCCGTAAGATATCCCCATAATCATAACGAAGAAAATTCAAGGGGGTCGAAGTAGCATAAATTTGCAAAAGTAGAGGTTCCTTGACAGGACAACAAATACCTTCGGGCAGCCATACCTCATAAACCTCTAAACGATAAACCTCGCGGTTAGTGTAAAGCCGGCCCTCCTCAGTTACTTTACCCACTACTTCCAGATAGGTATTCGTCTGCTGCGTAAGCCATGATTCCGGGGCATGAGCCAAACCGGTCCAGAAAGCACCCATAAACATAGCTAGTAGAAGTAAACATATAGAAGCATTACGTGACTTACGATAAATATTATATCCGGTGACTAGTATGCTGATCAGAGCTAATCCACCGTACAACCAAGCCAGATTTAAGACTGAGCTTATCGCGATCCCTAAAGCAAAAGCCAGGGTAATCAACACCAAGGGTTGGTTCACGCCGGCCACCTCGTACTTTACTATCTAACGGTTAAATAATCTTTCATTTGAGCATACCGTTTTTCTCCAATACCGGATACGTTACGAATATCCTCGATACTGCGAAACCCTCCATTTTGCTGTCGGTATTCCATTATCCGCTGTGCTAGCGTCGGTCCAATACCCGGTATAAGCGCATCCAATTCCTGGACCGAAGCCGTATTTATATTCACTTTTCCACTACCAGTGCTAGTAAGGTCCGCCCCCATTCCGGGAAGTGCTACAGTCGTGTCTTGAGGGGTTACCATGGAAGCCACGTTTTCTAAACTTTCCCCGGTTTGGGGTACGTATATTTTTTGTCCATCTTGCAGCGGTAGCGCGAGATTAAGCAACTGCAAATCTGCCTCCGGTGAAGGTACGGCTTTTTCCAGAGCCTCAAAAACCCGGGCGCCTAAGGGCAGTTGATAAACCCCTGCCTTATTTACCGCACCGACTACATGGACAAAAATAAAGGCTTTTTCCGAATTTTCACCCGTAATCTCTGCCCCGGGTACTTCCCCTGAAGCCGTTAAAGCCAATGTTTCACTGGTCGGATTAATCACCTGAGGATTCCGATTATCTAGTAAAAAATATTGAGCGTATTTTACTCCTCCCCCAAATAAAAGTGCGGCTAGGAAGAGGAAAATGATTATTTGATAGCGGCGTTCCATCTGCAACATAGAGACCTCACATCGTTCCGTCTGATTTTTCCCATTTATACCCTAAAGCTTAAGATATAAATCAAATCATTTTAGATTAAATCGTTAAGTCTATATATATATTCTGTCAAATATTCTAAAATCCTTCTCGCTTTAAACAACAAAAAACCCCCGTCTTCGGAGGTTAAATTATTCGCGCTTATTAAATTATGATTTTAATTCTTGACAACATTATTATTTGGTTCTACCAGCGTTCCCACTAATTTACGCACCCGTTCCTTGGCATCTGGAGGCCCTACCAGCACCAGAAGATCTCCTGCTTGGATGGGGACCATTGGTGAAAAATACTCTTCACCCTCTCTTTCCAGCGCTAGTACCGTAGCCCCGGTAATCGTGCGGAAACGAAGGCTTTCTAGGCTTTTGCCAATTAACTCCGAATTCTCCGGAACTTCTATCTCTTCGATTTTTTGTAAGCGGGAAGTTGTTTTAAAGGTGTAATTTATTAATTGACCCAGTTCTTCCTCTAACAACTGGTCTAAGCGGCGTCGTTCCAGCATTAAATTGGAAATCCGTTCTTGCAAGTCCTCAAGAACTCTTCTGTTTTCAAATTCACGAAGAAAAGCCTCCGCAGCATCACGAGAGCGAATAATAATCCCACGGCCAGGTTGAGGCTCTACGATCCCCATCGTCTGCAATAAAGCAACGGCCCGGCGAATAGTTTCCGGAGAAACATTGTATTTCCCCGCTAAAGTCGAGCGACCATAAAGCCTGATTCCTTCTTTATATTCTCTTCGAACAATCCGTCCGGCCATGTCCAAAGCAATTTGTTCATACCGGGCTACGTCGGGCGCGTGCCTCATTCCCAAAACCTCCTGTATTAGAAACATTTTATTATATTTAAATTACGATTAACATCAAAAGGAGATTACTGAATTTAGTTTAGCATGAAGCACTTAACAACGCAAACAGTACTCCAGTTGGCTTCTAGCGACCTGATTAATTTATTGCCGGTTTTCATGCAACCAAGGTCTAGCTTATCTATTTAAGCACTAAACTAACCAACTTATCCGGTACCGCTACTACTTTTACTAATTGTTTACCTTGTAATAATCTTTGTACCTCATCCATAGCCAATACGGTTGTCTGTAATTCAGCGCGCCCTAACCCGGCCGGCACCCGTACTTTTTCTCGTACCTTTCCGTTAACCTGTACGACTATCGTAATTTCATCTTCGACCAACGCTTCTTCTTCATAAGCAGGCCAGGCCTGAAGATGTACGCTCTCGGTATGGCCAATAGCTTGCCACAATTCCTCTGTAAGGTGAGGGGTAAAAGGAGCCAACAACAGAATTAAAGATTCTAGACCTTCTTTAACTACCCGCACATCTTGCTCTTCTGGCGCAACCTGGGCCTGATAATGATACAATGCATTAACTAACTCCATTATAGCGCTGATCGCGGTATTAAAATTAAAACGGGTTTCAATATCTAGGGTCACTTTACGTAACGCATAATGGGTCCACCGGCGCAATTCTCGCTCTGATCCTTCTAACTTAGGAAAACTTGAAGGTACTTCAATTCCGGCCACCCGATCGGAATAACTGGCGACTAATCTCCATACCCGATTTAAGAAACGAAAGCAGCCTTCAACCCCCTGGTCGCTCCATTCCAGATCCTTCTCCGGGGGAGAAGCAAATAAGATAAATAAGCGAGCAGTATCGGCACCATAGGTATGGATAATTTGCTCGGGACTTACAACATTGCCTTTCGATTTGGACATTTTAGCCCCATCTTTAAGTACCATACCCTGCGTCAGTAAATTCTGGAAAGGTTCTTGCACCTTAATTAAACCTAAATCATACAGCACCTTAGTGAAGAAACGAGCGTACATAAGGTGTAGAATAGCGTGTTCTACCCCTCCAATATACTGATCCACATTCATCCAGTAATCTACGTGTTCTTTAAGAAATGGAGCCTGATCGGTATGTGGACTAGCAAACCGTAAAAAATACCAGGAGGAACAAACAAAGGTATCCATGGTATCGGTTTCCCGCTTGGCTGGTCCTCCGCAATCTGGACAAGTCGTATTCATAAAAGTTGGGGACACCGTTAGAGGATTGCTCCCATTTACTTTAAATTCGACATCAGTTGGTAAAATAACGGGCAAATCCTGATCAGGCACCGGCTTTAAACCACATTTTTCACAGTAAACGATAGGTATAGGGGCTCCCCAATAACGTTGCCGCGAAATTAACCAATCGCGTAACCGATAATGTACCTTGGCTTGCCCAATCCCCTTGCTCTCCATAAAATTGGCAACGGCCTTTTTACCCTCCTCATTAGGGAGACCAGAGAAGGGTCCGGAATTAACCATAATCCCCTCTCCCGTAAAAGCGGCATCTATCTGGTCTACCTCCAGCGTCGATTCAGCGGGCTGAATCACGACCCGGATCGGCAATTTATATTTTCGGGCAAACTCAAAATCACGTTCATCATGGGCGGGCACCCCCATTACCGCTCCGGTACCGTACTCCATTAAGACATAATTAGCAATTAAAATGGGTATCGCTTCCCCATTCATGGGATTAATAGCTCTAGCTCCAATCATTAGTCCTTCTTTTTCTAATTCTAACGAGGTCCGGATAATCTCATTCATTTGGGAAATCCGTTTAACAAACTCTTGTACCGGTTGTTCATAAGCCGTGCCCCGGGTTAATTTTTCTACCAAGGGGTGTTCCGGAGCCAGTACCAGATAGGTAACCCCAAATACCGTATCGTGTCGGGTAGTAAACACTGAGATTTGGTCTTCGCTGCCTTCTACTGTAAAATTAAATTCTACCCCTTCACTCCGTCCGATCCAATTCGTCTGCATAGTCTTTACTTTTTCCGGCCATCCGGGTAATTGCTCCAGATCATGCAATAACCGTTCCGCATAATCAGTTATCTTAAAAAACCACTGTTCCAGTTTTTTCTTTTCTACCCCGGTATCACAACGCTCACAAGCCCCATCTACCACCTGCTCGTTAGCCAGTACCGTAGCGCACGATGGGCACCAGTTAACCGTGGCGTCCTTACGATATGCTAATCCCTTTTCGAAAAGACGCAGGAACAGCCATTGGGTCCAGCGATAATAATCAGGGAAACAGGAACCAATCTCCCGATCCCAGTCATAACTAATCCCTAATTCCTTTAATTGTTCCCGCATAGTTACGATATTCGATTTGGTCCATTTAGCCGGATGAACGTGATGTTTAATGGCTGCGTTTTCAGCGGGAAGTCCAAACGCATCCCAGCCCATAGGATGCAACACATTAAATCCCCGCATGGTCTTATAGCGAGACACTACATCCCCAATGGCGTAATTACGTACGTGCCCCATGTGAAGATTCCCCGAAGGATACGGGAACATTTCTAGATTGTAATATTTAGTTTTCTGCGGATCCTCGGTTACTTTATAAAAATTATTTTCAGCCCAGTATTGCTGCCATCGAGCCTCTACCTCTGTAAAATCATAACGATCTTTCACCTTATTCTCTCCTTTCTCCCAACCTGGTTATGGTCATCGCTACTAAATTTCCTTGCAAAATATAAAAAGCCCCTCATCCTGAAGGGACGAGAGGCCTGCTTTCCCGCGGTACCACCCTTATTGATCAAAACACGATAGTTTTAATGGTGGAGCTGACGGGACTTGAACCCGTGACCTCCTCCATGCCAAGGAGGCGCGCTCCCTCTGCGCCACAGCCCCACAACAATCATGTTAGATCCTGCTTTAAAAGCCTGGTAACGGCAGCTAACCGGCGTTAGCTAATTTAATCTCACCAACGCGGCTCATCGGCGAGTTCACCCTGGCTGATTGCTGTTTTGCACCAACCAACAGCTCTCTTACTAAAAGCCAACCAAGCTACTACTCCGATTCTTTGCCTTTCTTCAATTTATTCAACGGACTTAATTATAAGTTACACCATTTTAAAAGTCAACCCTTGACCTAGCTATTTTATTCGATCCGTACTCCAAATCCTTGGCCCCTTCAACCGAAAAACTTTCCATTAGTTCAGCATCCGCCCATAGACTTTCCAAGGCGTAAAAACGGCGCTCTTCATCCCGAAACACATGAACGACCACAGCACCATAATCTAATAAAGACCACTGACCTTCCCGTTTTCCTTCCCGATGCAGAACAAAAACCCCTTTGGTCTCTAAATAATCCTCAATGAATTCAGCTATTGCCTTAACCTGAACCGTCGAACGTCCACTACATACAACAAAATAGTCAGCAATCAGTGAGATTTTCCGTAGATCCAGCACCACTACATTAAGTGCTTTTCGCTGTTCCGCGGCCTCCACCACCCATTGAACCACCTGAATTGGTTCAGTCAATAGCGGCTCCCCCTTTGATTTTATATTTCAATGTATTTATATTTTACCACTAAAAATAAGCTTTAACCAGAATTAACCTATTAAATTTGTTCTAAGAGATAATTACGGGCCTGGATCGTCTGCGGATGTAATAAATAATTTTTTTCTAAACAATAGCGTAACGTTTGATTAAAACCGGTTAAAAGGGCTTGATCTAGATTCACTTCCGCTAATCGGCGTAATTGCTCCACCCCGGGATAATTACGACCCGGCTCGATCAAATCCGCTACATACAGAATTTTATCCAGTAACCCCATGTTTTCCGTCCCCAGGGTATGTACCGCAATCGCCTGCTTTATCTCCGCATCAGTAATGGCAAAGATGGACTCTATCAATGTGGCGGCCACTGGGCCATGCAATAAATCAGGCACTTTTCTTTCCAACGTACAAGTTATCAAATGGGCCCTTTCTGCCAATTCAATTAATCTTTCCGCCGGTAAATCCCGAGCGTAGTCATGCAACCACCCGGCCAGTCGAGCGGCTTCGATTCGGGCACCATAACGTTGAGCTAATTGCACTGCGGTTTCCGCTACGCCAGCGGAGTGATCAAATCGCGACGGGGAAAGCTGCTGCTTTAGAACCCTTTTTATCTGAATGAGCTCCAGGATACCACCCCCTAATAAACATATGAAAAACCCCCTTCTAAACCCTCGAAGGAGGCTTTGTTTCTATTTCATTTTTTTGCTGTTTAAGTTAACTCTTGACGCGGTTTAGCCTCATTCACCGTAATAACCCGACCGTTTAATTCTACCCCATTTAAACTTTCGATCATCCGTTCAGCATCCTCATCCGCTACCTCTACAAAACCAAAACCACGAGAACGACCTGTTTCACGATCTGAAATTACCCGCCCACTGATTACTTCGCCGTAATTGGAGAAAGCATCAATTAAATCTTCCGCGCGGGTAGCCCAAGGTAAATTACCTACATATAAGGTTCGTACCAAAAATTTTCACCTCTCTATTTGATTAAGCTAGCAATTAATTACGATAAAAACAACTCGTCAATAAATAGTATGGTGCGATTAATCAATGTTTATACTGCCGAATACAGTTGACTGGACCAAATATACTGCTCTACCGCTTCCGGCAAAAGATAACGAATCGGCTTTCCCCGTATAACCCGCTCACGGATATCCGTTGAAGAGATCGCTAAAGAAGGTACCTCTACGGTTTTTATTTTCTCTCCCCGGTCGGAAAAAAGATGATTAGGCCGGGCTTCAATAAAATCATATCCCGGACGGCTAGCGACGATAAAAAAACATAAATCAATTAATTCAACAATATCTTTCCAGCTTAAAAGATCCAATAAGGCATCGGTACCGACAATAAAATACGCTTCCAAGTGTGGTCCGAATATCCTCTTTACCTCTCTAACCGTATCTATGGCATAGGAATAACCGGAGCGTTCTATTTCTTGTCTCGAAACCCAAAAATGGGGATTACTTGCCGTGGCCAGTAAAGTCATCTGATAACGGTGTTCGACCGGAGAAATCCACCTTTCCTTTTTATGGGGAGGTTGACGGGACGGGACAAACATTACCGACCCCAAATCCATTTTCCAGTAAACCGTCTCGGCTACGGCCAGGTGTCCGTAATGTACCGGGTCAAAAGTGCCCCCCATAATTCCTAATCGATAGCTTTCTCCGGCTCGTTGGGCTTTACGATTTTCTTCGAATACCTGCTCTTGCTTATCTTTATTTAAGGTCATTGATTGGTAAAGCTTACACCGCAAATCCATACTGTTGCCCTCCCCTCTTTAACCGCAAGAGGAAGCTGCTAATGCCAAATCCTATATTAGGTTATGACGATTAAATTATTTCGATGAATTACTTCATCAAATTCCTTATAGCCCAAAACTTTTTCAATCTCCCCAGTCCGATGGCCTTGAATCCTTTCCACGGCCCCTGAAGAATAATTTACTATTCCCCGAGCTATTTCTAGGCCCATAGCTGACTTTACACTGATAACTTGACCGGCTTCAAATATCCCTTCCACCCGGATAATACCGCTGGGCAGTAAGCTCTTACCTTTCTGAAGCAAAGCTTCTACCGCCCCATCATCTATCCACACACTCCCCCGCACCGTGGAACCAAACGCAATCCAACGTTTACGAGCATCTAACTTATTCTCCCTGGGGACAAACAACGTACCCAGTGGTTCTCCGTCCAGAATACGACGAACGATGTTCTTCTCCCGGCTGTCCGCGATAACCACATATACCCCGGAACTAGTAGCTATTCGAGCCGCCTGTATTTTAGTAGCCATTCCTCCGGAGGCCATTTCTGTACCTACGCCACCGGCCAGTCGTTCTATCTCCTCGGTGATTTCTTCAATTACCGGCAACCGTTCCGCTTCCGGGTCTTCCCGGGGATCAGCCGTATAAACCCCATCAATGTCCGACAGGATAATTAGGAGTTCGGCATCAATCAAACCCGCTAACAAAGCCGATAAAGTATCATTATCGCCAAACTTTAGACCTTCTACGGCCACCGTGTCATTTTCATTAACGATGGGGATTACCCCTAGCTGTAAGAGGGTATTAAGAGCATTGCGGGCGTTTAAATAACGAAGCCGATCCATAAGATCAAAACGGGTCAGTAATACCTGGGCCACCATCTGACTATATTCAGAAAACAGCTTTTCGTAGATATGCATTAAAATCCCTTGACCCACCGCAGCCGCCGCCTGTTTTTCGGGAATCGTCCGCGGCCGTCGATCAAAACCGAGTTTACCCTGCCCGGCTCCCATGGCGCCGGAAGAAACCAGGATAACCTCCCGACCCTGATTTTGTATATCGGCTAATTCGCGTACCAATTCTTCCAACCGGGACAAATTTAATTTACCCGTAGGGTAAGTCAAAGAACTAGTTCCCACTTTAACTACGATCCGGTGGGCCGAACGGATATCGGTTTGATAAACTTCTCCAGGCACGTTAACCACCCAATCCGAAAAAATTAATCTACCCAATCAAATAATATTTCCTGCACGCGTACGGTGTCCCCGACTTTAACCCCGGCCTGACGTAAAGCCTCATCTACCCCGATTTTACGCATAATATTCTGAAACCGACGTACGGCCGCCTCATTGTTAAAATCAGTCATAGCGCATAAACGCTCCAAATTTTTACCGCGAATCACCCACACACCCTCTTCTTGGGCGATCGTAAAGCCTTCTTCTTCCTTTACTCGGGTGACTTTCTCTCCATTAGCTTCTGCCTCCGGTTTTTCCGGCGGTAAAAGTTGATCTACCAATTCAGCAACGCGTCCAACCAGGGCCGACAAACCAATCCCGGTCAAAGCTGACACCGCAAAAATCTCGTGCTCCGATCCATAACGTTGCTGTATTCGCTTCAGATTTTCCTCCGTTCCAGGCAAATCCACTTTGTTCGCTACCAATACTTGCGGTCGAGTGGCCAGCGCCGGGCTGTACAACATCAATTCTCGCTGAATGACCTCAATATCTTCCAGAGGATCACGGCCTTCGGTCCCGGCTGTATCAACCAAATGAAGTAGCAAACGGGTCCGTTCTACATGCCGTAAAAACTGATGCCCTAAACCGGCCCCCGTATGGGCACCCTCAATAATCCCCGGAATGTCAGCCACTACAAAACTATGTCCTTCTTCTAGGCGAACCACGCCCAAATTAGGTACTAAGGTCGTAAAGGGATAATCCGCAATTTTAGGTCGAGCTGCAGAAATCCGTGAGATCAAAGTGGATTTTCCTGCATTAGGAAAACCAATTAAACCAACATCCGCTAATACTTTTAATTCTAATTCTAACCAACGTTCCTCCCCCGGTTCACCTTTTTCCGCAAAAGCAGGTACGCGTTGTGTAGAACTGACAAAACGAGCATTTCCTCTTCCCCCTCGTCCTCCCTGCACTACTACTACTTCCTGCTCTGGTTCTACCAGGTCCGCCAACCATTCCCGGGTATCGACGTCGCGAATCACAGTCCCAGGTGGTACCCGGAGGAATAAGTTTTCTCCCCTTCGACCGTGCATTTCCTTTCCTTGGCCATGTTGTCCACGTTCCGCCCGATAATGACGCTGGTAACGAAAATCGACCAGCGTTCTTAAGCCCGGGTCCACGACCAAAATAACACTACCTCCATGGCCCCCATCTCCCCCGCTAGGACCGCCTTCGGGAATATATTTTTCGCGCCGAAAAGCAACTACTCCGTTGCCTCCATCGCCAGCCTTAACAAAAATTTTTGCGGTATCGTAAAACATAATACCTCCCGCCTCAACCCAAAACCTATATTCAACCAGTAACGTTCCAGTTCCAGGGGTCCTTCTCTATCTCGGAGCCGAACCATCTGGAAGATATAAAGAAAGCCATACCTTACCTTCTTGGTCTGATAATTCTACACGTCGGAAATTCTGGCGCGCAGTCTCCATAACTGGATGCGCCAATAGCCCGAACTTATCAAAAGGACGATTAGAACCCTGGGGCCAGGAAAACTTGATCACATAAGCTCCGTCTTCCTCATCTACATCTACGATCACCTGTCGTTCCTCCGCCCGACAATCGCCTAATTGATAGCAAATAAGATCATAAATATCCCCAATGATTCCTACTAGTTCCTCTGGATTATCGCCGATTCGTTCTAAGTTTTTCCCTAGGTGAACTTCAACGTTAGTTTCATTTTCCTCTGCCTGACGAGATTTTAGCAACAAAACCGTCGCCAGTTCTGGCCAAGGCATCTGCATCAATCGCCCTGCTTCGGTTATTTCCTGGCTAACTGTTTTTACATAATCAATAGCGGTATTAGTCTTTCCCAGTTGCAAATAACCCAAGATTACTTGTAGATGATTGAGAAAATCGTGCCGCTGAGCCCTTAATAAATAAATTAATTCTTCCACGGGAACACATTGAGCCGTCTCATCAGGCATACCTTCACCTCTTTTTCAAATAACAATCCCCCCTGGGGCTCCAGGGGGGTAACCTTTTAGGCACAGATAGGGATTACATTACCAGCGCACCAGTAACGGCGTCATCATATACACTGACCTGCTTTTTATCGCGCGTCTTTCTTTCAAAGCGTACTACTCCGTCCGTCAGAGCATAAAGCGTATCGTCTTTCCCAATCCCAACATTCATCCCAGGGTGAATCCGCGTACCCCGCTGCCGTACAATAATGTTACCGGCAGTAACAAATTGCCCGTCCGAGCGTTTGACCCCTAGGCGTTTAGGATTACTATCACGGCCGTTACGTGAACTACCAACCCCTTTTTTATGGGCAAATAGTTGAAGATAAATTTTTTGTAGGATCATTCCTAACACCTCCTTATTCTATTCTTCTATCGCACCGATCATTTCTCGCTTTATAAAGGGTTTTTTACTGCTTTATGCTTTCCCATACCAACTGTACATTTTGCGGATAGCTACGTGCTATCATTTCTAAACCTAGAGCCATAGTTTGCAAAATAATCGTTCCTCGTTCTCTAGCTGCCGAGGATAACGAATCTTTTAAAGCACAGTATAAATACCCTTTTTTTATTTTCAGTTTAACCTCCCCGTCCGCAAAATGCTCCAGGCCTAAAACCGCTGTTTGCGCTACCGCGGAGGTTCCCGCACAAACTATATCTTGACCGTGATCAGCATAGCGGGCATGGCCTCGGACTTCAAAGGCGACGATTTCTCCGGTCAGATTGGTCATTAGCTTGACCTTCACCATAACAGATCTCAACCTTCAATTTTTTCGATCCGCAGCTGGGTATAAGGTTGCCGATGCCCTTGTTTTCGCCGGTAGTTCTTCTTAGATTTATACTTGAAGACGATAATCTTCTTGCCTCGCCCCTGTTCCAGCACCTGGGCTACTACTTTAGCTCCCGCAATCAATGGAGAACCAACAATCAAATCCTCGTTTTTCTGCAGCGCCAGTACTTTATCTAGCTCTACTTTTTCCCCTTCGGCCACATCCAGCTTTTCGACCTTCAGGACATCTCCTTCCTGAACTCGATACTGCTTGCCGCCAGTTTCAATAATCGCGTACATAATACACCTCCCTGCCCTAGACTCGCCGGTTTCTAGGTAAGCTCAATAGCTTTTTACCACCCGAACCGTGCGGTTGGGGTAGGACTAACCCTACCTGCAGTCTCAAATATTAACACATTAATGCTCCTCTGTCAACTCTACCGCCCCTCTAATAGACGAGCGCGC
>JAAYQE010000054.1 GCA_012519455.1 Syntrophomonadaceae bacterium | reverse complement strand
CGATATTCAATAAGGCATTCTGAGCTACATCGCTTAACCGCTCCACCACCCCGGATTCGCGGAAAAGATTGCCCAACATGAGCATCCCTAGTAAAGGTGCAGCTGCGGGCACCAGAACACAAATAACAATCGTCGCTACGATAGGGAAAAGAATCTTTTCGGTCGAACTAACCGGTCTGGGCATAGGCATTCGGATTAAACGTTCCTTACGGGTGGTAAGCAAACGAGCAATAGGAGGCTGAATCAGAGGAACCATGGCCATGTAGGAATAGGCCGCCACGGCGCAGGGCCCCATTAAATAGGGGGCCAAGTATGACAAAACGTAAATTGTAGTCGGTCCATCCGCACCCCCGATTATAGCAATACCGGCCGCTTCCTTCACGGTAAAACCGGCTATAATAGCCCCGAAATAAGTAAAATACACTCCACCCTGGGCGGCTGCACCTAACAACAAGGTCTTCGGATTGGAAATCATGGGGCCAAAATCGGTTAATGCTCCTAATCCCAAGAAAATCAAACAGGGAATGATTTCGGTTTTGATTCCGTAATTATAGAAATACCAAAGTAGCATGTTTTCTTCCATTAAATTGGCTTTAGGCAGGTTAGCTAATAAAACCCCAAAACCAATCGGTAAAAGTAATAAAGGTTCAAATTCCTTTTTAATGGCTAAATACATAATGACAAAAGCAATTAACCACATTATTAGTTGCTTTACCGTTAAAACTGGAATTCCACTTGAAATAAAAATTTCCTTGAAAATTTCTACCATCTTAAAGCCTCTCCCCGTTATAAATTAAACCTATTAACTCACTTCTCCTTATTCAACATAATGTCTTATAACCCAAGAAGTAGCGTAAATCGAAAGCATTAGTACCGTAAGTACAATAAAAACCGCAAATTGCCCATATAAGCAAACAGTAAAGACCAGGTCCCAATCAATACCGTTAACGCTAAACATTTTTCTCTCCACCCCTTTAAAACGGAAGGTCGATTTGTCATAGCAATTAATTTTCTCGCCTTAAATTCAGTATCCGATTATCCTAGCCCATCATAATTTAACTAAAAATCCCCCCTTAATAAATTTTAATAAATTTTGCTAATATTTATCATTTTTCGAGATATTTTTCTTAATACTGCGGTTTATCGACACGTTATTAAATAGATTATCAAAAAAAATCTATAGTGTACATATTTAATTTACCGGTAGAAGAGATTAATTCAACGATTTATAACATCCATACTATAAATATAGGCCGGTACTAATAACCAATATTAGTTATTAGCCCGGCCTACCTAGCAATCTTTTCCTTCTACTTGCTATGTCTGCTCGGCTTATGGTTATCCGTTCAATTTCCCGACAACTTCTCCTAAATTACTTGCATTACGCCAAAAATAACCTAATGCCTGTAGATCCGGGAGTAGTACCTTTCCGTGAACTGGGCAGCTCGTTGTCGTTAAATTACACGTTGTAATGCGTTAATAATTTATTTAAACACCAGTTTAAATACTAGCAGATAAGTTTCAAAAAGTATACACTTGCCCTTCAAGAATTCTGTATACTCACTCTTATGATCTACAGGAAATCTACGTAAATATGATTTTAAGGAACCACTAGTTTATAGATCCCCATAGCCATAATTAAACCTCCCGGAAAATAAGTTAAACTTAGGCGTGATTGCCAAGTAAGGCCGAGTAACCTACCTAAACATAATCCGATATAAATAAGCAAAATGTGCCCTATTCCGACCGCCAGAGCCGTAAACCAGATACTGAAACCTAATAAAGAAACGGCAAACCCAGCGGAAAAGGCATCCATGGCTAAAGCTAAACCTAAAAAAGCCGCTTCTTGCAAGGAAATGTCCCCGGAAAAATCAAAATCTGCATCTTGAGGCTGGCGCAGAATCCGCAGGATTAAATTAGCATTTTCTTGCTCCTCTAGCGGTTGAGGAGAAGCTGGTGGTGAGGAAGAAGTAACTTTTACGCCCTGGTAAAGCAGCCAAATCCCCAGAAGAATAAGTAATATTCCCCCAATACGATGGGCTAATTCCGCATCAACCTGAATACCAATCAAATTTCCTAAATACATCGAAATCGTGATCGCACCAGCGGAAATAACGCTAATTACCCCAATCGCTAAAAAAGGAAGACGGATGCGTCTTATCCCATAAGCTATGCCGGTGCTTAAAGAATCAATATTCAAAGCTAGAGCAAATAATACCGTAGTTAACCAATACACACTCTTTTCCTCCCGTATTTTATCTAAACCAAGCTATGAAAGGGAGGTAAAGAGTGTGCCTAAATCTTAATACCAAATGTCGGGATTACAATCCGGCCACCAATCGTTTAGCTCGTTCTTCTACCGTAGCCCGAATTTCTTTTTCCGCTAGAGTAACAACCTGACCCTGTTCTACCACAATCTGACCACTAACCAGAACCGTATCCACATCCGAGGCTAACGCGGCGTAAACCAGATGGGCCACTAGATCGTGTCGAGGGCAAAAATGAGGTTTTTCTAAATCGATTAAGATTAAATCGGCTTGATACCCGGGTTTTAAAAGGCCAATCTCTTTTTCCATTCCTAGAGCTCTAGCCCCGCCAATAGTTGCCATTTCCAAGGCTTGATAAGCCGGCAGCACTGTGGCATCCTCGGTAAACACCTTATGTAACAAAGCTGCGCTGCGCATTTCCTGAAGCAGGTCGAGATTATTGTTACTGGCCGCCCCATCGGTTCCCAGGCCTACCTTTACTCCGGCTTTCAACATCTGGGGCACCGGAGCTACTCCACTGGCTAGTTTCATGTTACTCTCCGGGTTATGAGCCACGCCTACTTTACGTTGACTAAGCGTTGCAATTTCTTCGGCACTGACGTGTACACAATGGGCTCCCAGTACCGGCCGCTGTAAAAGCCCTAGATCATCTACATACTGAACCGGGGTCTTACCCGTTGTACTTCGTAAGTTTTCTACTTCTCCCCGCGTTTCGGCTAAATGAATATGTAAACCTACGCCCAAAGTATCAGAGTGAGCGATAACTGATTGTAAATATTCTGCCGGACAGGTATAAGGAGCATGCGGCCCTAAGCGGGTGGTTATCCGGCCGCCAGCCTTCCCTTCCCAGTTCTTGACAAAAGCGACCCCCTCTTCCAGGGCTTGCTTTCCATTAGGAGCTATACCAATTAAACCCCGAGAAAGAGACGCCCTGATTCCGGATAACTCTACCGCCCGCGCTACTTCATCCATAAAGAAATACATGTCTGCAAAACAAGTAGTTCCCGATTTAAGCATCTCTAAAATAGCCAGCTGCGTACCCCAGAATACATCCTCTGCCTTTAAACGTTCCTCAGCGGGAAAAATTTTTTTCTCCAGCCAGGGCATTAGCGGCATATCATCCGCATAGCCCCGTAGAAGGGTCATTGCTGCATGGGTATGCGTATTAACCAGACCGGGAAGGGCTACCTTTCCCGCGGCCTCAAGGATCCGTTCTGGTTTCCAATCAGCTGAAAGGACACCCTTTGCTTTTAGTTCTCCGGCTGGGCCAATAGCGCAAACCCGATTATCTTGAATCGCAATATCCCCCATAGCCATAAAATCTTGCGGCCCGGTCATCGGTAATACCGCACAATTACGGATTAAAATACGCAACTAAACTGCCCCCCATCTTGATTAATTATTAGCTGGACCCTGACCGTATTGATTTTGGTAGGTGTTCTGAAGCGCCTTTACCACGTCCTGGGGCAAAAGATGAGGCGATCCTAGCATTTGAGCGTAAGTATAAACCTGAGCCCCTTTCTCAACTACCTGACTGATTAACAACGCTTCAGATAAAGTTTTACCTACCGTTACCAGACCATGATTGGCTAAAAGAGCCGCTGGAACCGGACCCAATACCTTTACCACCTTTTGGGCCAGGTTACTACTTCCGGCCGGAGCGTAGTCACTAACCGGTACCGTTCCCCCGACCATTTGGGCTAATTCTTCTAGGATCGGCGGAAGGGGAATACGGGCCACCGCCAGTACCGAAGCAAAAAGACTATGGGTATGTACAATCGCCTGGATTTGTGGGTACTGCCGGTAAATAGCGCTATGTAAAGGCATTTCAGTAGAGGGACGCCGGTGTCCCTGAACGATTACGCCTTTTAAGTCAACAACTACTAGATCCGCCGGGGTAATTTCTTCATAATCCATGCCACTGGGGGTAATCAAGACT
>JAAYQE010000007.1 GCA_012519455.1 Syntrophomonadaceae bacterium | reverse complement strand
TAGGTTTCATTATAGAGAAAAAGTGGTTCACCCACTTGTTGTACTTTCATCCCGTGCAAGGCGCTTTTGACGATGGTTACGATCCGGTCAAATTCCCCGGTTCCCACTAAGGCATCAACTTCAGGAATTTCGTCCCGTAATTCTCGCACAAAACGCTGCACCAAACATCCAGTAACGATTAAGGCCCGGCATTTTCCTTTTTCTTTATATTGAGCTAATTCTAAGATCGTATTTATCGCTTCTTGCTGCGCCGGACCAATAAAACCACAAGTATTAACTAAAAGCACTTCTGCTTCCGCTTTATCCGTAGTAAAACAAACCCCGGCTTGCGCCAGAAGACCAAGCATTACCTCCGAATCAACCAGATTTTTGGGGCATCCAAGGCTAACCAGACCAACCTTGATCCCCTCTAAACTTACAGTATTATTAACCCCATTACTACTCACGCTTTTCTACCCTTAAAAAATATTTCCTTTCATTAAATATTATTAATATACTTTAATTTTTACAAATACAACTACGTATTGGACTGTTCATTCAAAGTGAAGGTCTTCCTTATCACTTTGCCCCAATCACCGAGGTAGCCAAGCGATTGTCCGTCTTGAAAAACTTCAACACACCCGGCATTTCCTAGGTGGATGTAGATTGACTCTTGACCAGTAAATTTTCGCTGCTCTCCGGCAACTAGGGTTCCATTAAAGGACTCGCGGCCATCGATTACAATCCGCATCCAGCATCTGTCTTTTCTGACAAATAGCTCCAAGTTAATTTCTTCTGATTTAGTTTCACTAGGGGTTGCCGCTAAAGACCCGTTTTCTGCCCCGTTAAGGGAATCACCTGGGATGGGAACCGGGTGTTCTTCTCCGGTTACTTTTTCCCCAGGAACTAAATCCAAGTCCCCGGCACCTTGGCTTTTCCATAAACCAAAGGCGACACTAACGATAATTAACAAGGCGATTAAAGCAATTAAAGAAAATCTTATCCGCGGCATTTGAAATAAAGGCCGTCCGGGACGATAATTTCTTACTTTCGGTTCAATTTTATCTTTATTGTTCTTTACCTTTTCTACGGTTTTCGTTGGTTCGAGTGTATTCTTTAACGCTTCACACATCTCGGTTATTTGTTCCGTATCAAAACCAAGATAGCGCGCATAAGTCTTTAAAAATCCTAGTGCATACACCTGACCGGGTAATTCTTCATAGTCTTCCGTTTCCAGTGCTTCCAGGTAATCTCGTTTTATTTTAGTGGTTTCCTCAGCCTCAACCAGCGAGATATTCTTTTCCTCCCTGGCTGTCCTTAAAGTAGCGCCTATCTCAAACACAATATAGCCCCCTTTATCCTGGATCTGGATTGTTATTGGTTGTATCTGTGGTTAAGATAATCCTCGATCCGGTTTGCGGCTGCCATTATATCTTGTGTTGATACACATAAATCATATTCTTTACTGGGACCATGCGGATAATGATAGAGTGGGTCATAATAGTTTACTAATAATTCACGGGTTACCTGGACCAGGTCCCCTTGATAAAGATAATTAATAAGTTCAGTCGTCTTCTCCCCACCTAAGCGGTTTTTCAAAGACGTTATAGCCCGGCTTAGGCTATCTAAATCAGGTGATCCTTGATAGGTATATTCACCAATCAACCGCTGAACTCGGTTTTCTAATGAATCATATAGCAAAATATGGCTTCCCGTCCGCATCCCCTCTATGAAAGGAGTAGGCAAGGTATTTCGTCCGATGCGACGACTTTCACATTCTACAACAATATAAGGAAACCGGGCCTGATGCCACAAAATATGGGCCAGATAAGACTCAAACATTTTTTGATTGGGCCCTGGAGGTAAACCAATCCCGCCAAAAACTGATCCTCGATTACTGGCCAAGGCTTCCAGGTTAATGGCCGCCAATCCATGGTTAGCCAGGATTTCTATGACTTCAGTTTTACCTACTCCGGTTAAGCCATGTAATACGATTACTTCTCGATCGAGTTGTTGTTCCCACAGGTAATTTCGTACCATCTTACGATAAGCTTTATAACCACCGGTTAAACGGTAAGCCGGTATTCCCACTAAATCGCATATCATACTTATTGCACGACTTCGCATTCCCCCTCGCCAACAAAACAAAACGACCGCCTTTTGGCGACTCCAATAGTCGATTTGTTTAGCTAATTCGGGGAGTTTAGGGCTAACGATTTGTAAAGCCAACCACCGGGCTTTGGCCGGACCATCCTGGTGATAAGTGGTCCCCACCTGGGTCCTTTCGTCATCATTGAAAATGGGCAAATTAACCGCTCCGGGTATGGTTGCTTCCGTAAACTCACTCTCAGCCCTTAAGTCGACAAATAAAGGGATGTCTAACTTTAACGCTTCTTCTGAATTAATGTCTCTTACCAAAAGTTTCATACCCTCATAAATTTTTATTCCTGATGGTAGTATAACATTCAATAGAAGGTAACTGCAATGCTTGACCCCGATCCTGGTCGCGGTTTTCCTTTAATTTATGACATATTTATAACCCCTTAAAATTTTCCGTAACGATTTTCAAACTGCTCTATCGTTAGTAACACCTCGCGCGGTTTACTCCCTTCAAAGGGACCTACTATTCCTCGCTTTTCCATTAAATCAATGAGTCGAGCCGCCCGGGTATAACCAATCCGAAATCTTCGTTGCAATAAAGATATAGAAGCTTGACCCGTTTCAATAAATAACCGTACCGCATCGGGGAATAATTCTTCCTCTTCTTCAGGCTCTTCTGCTGGTTTACTCTCGCCGGCAGTAACGCCTTCTATGAATTTAGGCTGTTCTTGCTGTTTAAGGAAATTGACCAATTGATCTACTTCATCATCTGATATAAAAGCTCCTTGTACCCGTACTGGTTTGGCAAATCCAACCGGCAGATAAAGCATGTCTCCTCGTCCTACCAGTTTTTCGGCGCCGCCGGTATCCAAAATCGTCCGGGAATCAGTCTGGGAGGAAACCGCAAAAGCAATCCGCGATGGGATATTAGCTTTTATTAACCCGGTTATAACATCAACAGAAGGGCGTTGGGTCGCAATCACGAGGTGAATCCCTGCAGCCCGGGCCATTTGCGCTAAACGGCAAATGGCATCTTCTACATCGGCCGGCGCAATCATCATTAAATCAGCCAGTTCATCAATAATGATTACTAAATAGGGTAAAACTTCTTCCGTCTGTTTATCCCTCAGTTTAGCCTTATTATACCGAATAATATCTTTGGCCCCGCTAGCCGCAAACTTTTCGTATCTTTTTTCCATTTGACTAACCGCCCAGCGCAGCGCGATGGCTGCTTTTTTGGGACTAGTTACCACTGGAGTAATCAAATGAGGTATACCGTTATAGGTCGTAAGTTCCACCATTTTGGGATCAATCATTAATAATTTAACTTCATGCGGACTACTTTTAAACAGAATGCTGGCAATCAAAGAATTAAGGCAAACGCTTTTTCCCATCCCGGTCGCCCCGGCAATTAATAAATGCGGCATTTTAGCTAAATCCCCAACTACGGTTCGGCCGGCAATGTCTTTCCCAAAAGCAACCGAGAGTCGTGAAGTACTTCCCTGAAATTCATCGTTTTCCAAAACTTCCCGTAAATGAACCGCCGAAATTTCTCGATTAGGCACCTCAATCCCAATAGCTGATTTTCCCGGTATCGGCGCTTCAATGCGAACGTGTTCGGCGGCCATACTAAGGGAAATATCATCGGCTAAATTAATAATTTTGCTTACTTTAATGCCCGGAGCCGGATGTATTTCATAGCGGGTTATAGCCGGGCCTTGCTGCACATCAACTACTTTAGCTTTAACCCCAAAGTTTTCCAAAGTCTCTTCTAAAACTTGAATATTATCTTTAATATCTTGGTTTTGACGTAAATTTTTGCCCTTTACGATTGGCTTTAATAAACTTAACGAAGGCAAAATAAAATTGGGTGCGGCCGGAAAAACAATTTCCTCCTCCGCTTCACTTTCGAAAATATTCCGGTACACAGGGATGGTAGAAAAGTAATCTAAGGTGTTTTCAGCTTTACTGCGATCTTGTTCTTCCTCTAATCCATTTAAGTCATTACCTTCAGTCGCTTGGTCCAATTCTAATTCTTTCGTTTTTTCTGGGGTGATTGATTGGTTTTTACGTCCTTTCCGGTTAATTAAAGGATATTTTAGTTTTCCTTTGTTCCGGTCCGAATTAATCGATGAATTATCTAGGATATCGCGATCCGGTATC
>JAAYQE010000053.1 GCA_012519455.1 Syntrophomonadaceae bacterium | reverse complement strand
TCTCCTCTAAACCTAAGACGTTTTGATACCCTATTGTACCCCCTGAGGCGATATTCTTTTTGATATATTCGGCCATTCCAAAATCAACTAAATATCTTTCGATTATCACTTCCGTGATTTCGTCACCGGCAATAGGCACCATACCATAAGCTACAATCGAACCTTTACGGGTAATCGCAATATCTGAGGTTCCAGCTCCTATATCTACCAGGGCCAGATTCAACAACCGGAAACTTTCCGGAATAGCAATATCGATAGCAGCGATAGGTTCCAAGGTTAAGCTGATGGAATCCAGGTCTACCCTCTTTAGCACGGAAAAAAGACTATTCACGACCGTGTCAGGTAGAAAAGTAGCCAATACCTTAACGCCAATCACTTTTCCCTTGTGGCCCAGCAAATTAGGCGTTAACCATTTATCCAGGTAATAGGAAACTACAGTATAGCCTACGCAATAATACTTTTGCTTCAATGCATTGTTCTGTTCAGCGGTCAACGCTTCATGCGCTTGACGTAATCCTTCCAGTTCTAGACTATGGACTACTTCCTCATTAATCTCCTGGTTTTCATCAATCTCTTTTTCTACATAGCAGCACTCAGTAGCTAAAGCTCGTCCGGCCGCGGCAACGCCTACACGTTTTAATGTAAACCCCACTTGCCGCTCCAAATTTTCCTTTACCCGACGTACGGTTTCAGCCACTTTCGGAATATCATTTATTTGTCCATCGACCATCGCCCGGCTTTCATGTTCAAGCATATTCTGGGCTACAACTTTAATCTGCTTGTCTTCTAACTGACAGATAATTCCAATAACCGTTCGGGTCCCAATGTCCAGGGCAAAAATGGAATTGCTTTCTGAAATATGATCATTCAACACGAAAAATCCCCTCGCGTAATAAAAAAGTAAAGTCAACCTTTTAAGATCGTAATTCGACAAATTGCAACTATTTCCTTCTAGAAGTAATATACGACCGGTTATAGGAAGATCCAATTGAAGAAGATTTCCCATTCATTTACCGGTTATTAGTATCTTTAAACCTCGATAGTCATAAAATACAGCAACTTGAAAATGGAGGGGTAAAGGTGCTTTCTCCCAGCCTGGAAGATTACTTGGAAGAATTATATCGTTTTTCGCTTACCTATAATAATGTCCGGGTTACGGATATCAGTAAAAAATTAAAGGTATCCCTACCCTCGGTTACTAAAGCACTGCACAAACTAAAAGCCGGAGAATACATTATGTATCAGCGTTACGGATTAATTAAACTAACCGAAAAAGGCAAACAGATGGGTAGCTTTCTCGTTACAAGAAATAACCTTATCCAAAAATTTATTGCCCTAATTTGTCCTGATTGTGATAGCGCAGCGGAAGCGGAAGCGATCGAACACTACTTATCTAAAGCGGCGATTAATTCTTTTCAAAATATGCTAAGCTTTATGCAAGATAATCCCGAGGTATATCAACGCTATCTAAAGTATATTCGTTTCCAATCCGGGCTTAAAATCCTTGAAAAAAACGAACAGTCTGAGTCACCATAAAACATACGGAACAAGCAATAATGGTTGGCAGGATAAAAGCGATAGCCACCCACTTCTTACTCCCGGTTTCTTTATAAATAGATAATAGAGTAGTACTGCAAGGCCAATGAAGTAAACAAAACAACATCATATTCATCGCGGTGAGCCAGGTCCAGCCATGATCAAGCAAAATTTTATGCAATTCTGCCAAACTCTCAAATTCCACCATTTGACCTGAGCATAAATAGCTCATAAGTAAAATGGGCACAACGATCTCATTAGCCGGTAAACCCAAGATAAAGGCCAAAAGTATAAAACCATCTAGACCAAGGACCTTGCCTATCGGTTGTAAATAGTTGGCCAGATGAGTAATTATGTTTAGTTCTCCAACAAAAACATTTCCCAGGATCCAGGTAAGCGCACCGGCCGGAGCGGCCATAAGGACCGCTCTTTTTAAAACGAATAAGGTGCGATCGATTATCGAACGGTAAATAATCGCCCCGATTTGCGGTTTACGATAAGGAGGTAATTCTAAAACTAAAAAAGAAGGCTCCCCTTGCAGGATAGTATGCGACAAGGCCCAAGAGACAGCAAAAGTAACCCCTATCCCCAGGATAACTAAAACCGTAATAACCACAGCGGAAATTAAGGTCGGGTAATTGGGCGCGAGGGCGCTGCCGATAAAAAGGGTTGCAATAGTAATCAGTGTAGGAAAACGTCCATTGCAAGGAACAAAGTTATTGGTTAGCACCGCAATAAGCCGTTCTCGAGGGGAATTAATGATTCGGCACGCCACTACCCCCGCGGCATTACAACCAAAACCCATACACATGGTTAAAATTTGTTTCCCACAGGCTTTACATTTTCTCAACGTATTATCCAGATTAAAAGCTACCCGGGGTAAATATCCTAAATC
>JAAYQE010000052.1 GCA_012519455.1 Syntrophomonadaceae bacterium | reverse complement strand
GGCAAGGCGCGTATTTCTGTATAATCGGCCGTAGTACCTACTACCATCGTCTGCACCGTTATTTTTCGGGTTTCTACCTCCGCAAACTCATAAGCCGAAGGAGCCACCGCCTTAACCGAAGGAATGTAGTTAAGAATGGCCTGGGCATCTTCTACCGTAATTCGCTCTTCCGGCGTGATGGTCTCGTTACTCATAGACATGGCGTACACCACAAACAGGTTAGATCCCATCTTCTCTAATTCAGCCATAATCTGATTTTTCCCACCCTGGCCAATGGCTACCACCAGACACACGGCAGCTACCCCGATAATAATCCCCAGCATAGTTAAGCCGGAGCGAAGCTTATTCGCCCAAATTGATTCCAGGGCAACCCGAACACTCTCCAGCAGATTCAATCTAAACCGAACCGGTAAAACCTAGTTTTTCCTACCGGTCCGTTCACCTCCATATTTTAAAAGTTAATCTTCGTTGGGTATCGTGTCCAGAATAGCCTGAGCCGACAAAGGATTGGCTACTATCTCGTCATTTACTAAACGACCGTCCCGAAATTGAACAATGCGTTTAGCATGACGGGCAATATCATATTCATGGGTTACCAAAACAATGGTAACCCCCTGGCCATTTAAGGCCTGAAAAATAGCCATAATTTCTTCGCCGGAGCGGGTATCCAGATTTCCGGTAGGCTCATCAGCCAGGAGCAAGGCTGGTTTATTAACTAAAGCCCGGGCAATCGCAACCCTTTGTTTCTGTCCACCCGAAAGTTCGTTAGGGCGGTGGTAAATGCGATCGGCCAGTCCCACTTCGGTCAAAGCCTTTAAGGCTCTCTCACGTCGTTCCCGAGCTGGTATTCCGGCGTAAAGCATCGGCAGTTCTGCATTCCGCAGTGCATTTAAACGGGGGAGCAGGTTAAAAGTCTGAAAAACAAAGCCAATTTTCTGATTACGCACCTGAGCCAGATCAGGTTCTTCCAGATGAGCCACTTCTTGACCCTCTAAAAGATAGGAGCCGGCCGTGGGGCGGTCTAGACACCCAATTAAATTCATGAGGGTCGACTTTCCTGAACCGGAAGGTCCCATAATAGAAACTAACTCACCCGCCTGTACCTTAAGATTAACCTGCCGTAAAGCGATTACCTTTTCTAAACCAACCGTATATATTTTGGTTAAGTCTTGTAGATTAATCATGGTTTTTTCCTTTTTCCTCACGTTCCAACCCGTTTATCTTTACTTCCGTACCTTCGGTTAAATCATCTGCCGGATTAATGATTACGGAATCACCCACTTGTAAGCCATTTAAAATCTGCACCTGTAGATCATCAGTCAACCCGGTCGTAACCTCCCGATAGTGAGCTACTCCGTCTTGGACTACCCATACCTCGGTTTTTTCATCGGTTTCGATTAAAGTTTCAAAGGGAATTACTAACGCCGCTTCCGCCTGACCCGTAATAATACTTAAATCCACATTATACCCAGGCCGCAGCGCATTCTCTCCTTTCACGGCGATTACCACCGGTACCAAGGTTTGTTCGCCTTGACTTGTAGGCCGGGTAATAGCCTGGGGAGCAACTTCGATAACCTCTCCCATATAGCGTGTCTTAGACACTGCTTCAGTGGTGATCTCAACTTCTTGTCCTACCTGTACCTGAGCTGCCTCCATTTCACTTAAATCAGCTTTCACCTCTAGTTGTTCGGTCTGTCCCACTACGGCTACAATCTTTCCCGGAACCACATACTCACTTGGCTCTACTTCTAGCTGCAAAACTTGACCATCACGGGAGGCCCTAAGAACCGTTTGTTCCCATCGTTTTTGCGCCAACGTTAAAGCCGCTTCAGCCTGGGCAACTTGGGCTTCCAGGGCTTTTCGGTTCGCCAAAACTCCTTTCGGCGTAGTTTCCAGCATCCGTACGGCTGTGTCATATTGGGATTGTTTTAGCTTCTCTTCTAATTCCAAAGCCTCCAACTCTTGTCGCGACACTATCCCCTGCTCGAAAAGGCTTTGGGTCCGCTCTAAACGCTGTTGAATATTTTCCAAATTTGCCTGAGCCTGTCGCACCGTATCTTCAGCCCGCGCGATCTCGTTCGGAGCGGTATCTTCTAACGTTCGGTTTAAGTTCGCTTGGGCTAAAGCTAAATTGGCTTCCGCCTGCCGCACCGCCAACGCTTGTTCCTCATCCTCCAGTTCTACTAGTACCTGTCCAGCGGAAACGATTTCTCCCCGTTTCACGGCTACCTTACGGATTAGGCCCCCATTAATCGAAATTATTTCTTCCCGTTGGGGGACCGTAACCTTACCCGAGGTATAAACCGTAGCCTTTATTGGGGCCTCCTTCACCTCAACTACTTTGACCGGAACTCCTTCTTTTTGGTTGATACGGTAGATATTTAACCCAATAAGGATCGCGATTGCCAGTATAATACCGCCAATAATAAGGAGATGCTTAGGCCAGCTAAAAAATTGGCCTTTAAAAGGGGGCGATCCGGCTTTAGGCAAGTTTTCCGATTGTTGCACCTTAATTCTTCCCTTCTAATAATGAGATAATGGAGATCATGCCTAAATCTTACCGCTAAAATAAGTACCTAGGCCGGCAGCGGTGACCACATAAATTAACCAAAGGGTAAAAAGATAAACCCCTATCCGGGTAGCCCGTTGACGGAAAACCGCCCCGGCCCCCAGAGCCAGTAAAACTAAACCCCAGATAATAAAAAAGTCAAATTGGGATAAAAATAGATATAAGAAACTGATTGTATCCGATGCAGGGAGAAACAGGGCCAGACTGGTCTGAACCGTCAAAAAATCCTTGGCTTCCGTCATCTGAATTAAAATAGTGTGGACAATACCACTTAAAAGGGAAGGAATACTAGACCAGACTGCGACAGCAAAAAGTTGACGGAACGTTCCCTCCCCCAGGGCAAATTGCGCATACAACTTCAATAACCCGGCCTGCAGTAACCAAAGCAGAGGCGGAATAATCAAGGCTGCAAGAATACCCTGCACCATTACCATGGTCATAGTCATTTGCATTAAATCCGGCGGCATAACCTGCCCTGATTGCTCCAGGGTAAGCCGCGTAAATTCCTGCAATTTGGGCGAAATTATCCAAGCAAAGACGCCCCCAGCCAATACCTGAAGCAATAAGACACCCCAAAAAGTAGGACGTTGGGCAATATCCTGAAAAGTCATCCGGGGAGCAGTTAATACCCCCCACATCCGGGCCCCAAAGCTAAGCCCTGGTCGTAAAGGCTCCTGGGTATCTCCTTCATCCCGCTTCTCTACCCGATCTTGTTCCGTTAAATTCATCGTTAACCCCCCCTAATTTTTTATAATAATGTTACCTTTTCACCCCGGTCACTCGTTATTTTTATGCCTAAGTTGAACTAGTTTTTAAAAGATCTTTTATCACAATCCCCGCTAACATTAATCCAGCTACTGCCGGCACATAAGAGATACTCCCAGGAGATCCGATAGAACTATCGCTTTGAACGGGCAAAGGAGGTTCAATGGAATAAACCGTGGGTACCCCTTGATCTATCCCGCAACGACGCAGTTCCCGACGCACAGACCGGGCCAGAGGACAGACCTGAGTTTTACTAATATCCGCAATACGAAAGGCCGTAGGATCCAGCTTATTTCCCGCCCCCATGCTCGAAGCTACCGGTAGCTTTAAGGCCCGAGCCGTTTTGATTAACGCTACTTTGGAAGCTACTACGTCAATCGCATCTACAACATAATCTAATTTTTGCTCATTTAAGATCTGTTGACAGTTTTCCGGCGTACAGAATACGGGCCAGGAGATAATCTCTACGCCGGGATTAATATCTAGAGCCCGCTGGCGCCCTACCTCTACCTTGGAGATCCCTAGGGTAGAATGCAAAGCCAATAATTGTCGATTGAGGTTACTGCGTTCCACTAAATCATGATCCACCAACACTAGGCTCCCGATCCCGGCACGGACTAAAGCTTCCAAGACATAAGATCCTACCCCCCCTAGCCCTACCAGGGCCACCCGACTGAAGTTAAGTCTTTCCACCCCGGTCCGGCCAATCATTCGCTCCGTTCGCTCCATCTGTTCGAAAAAAGTTTGATGCACGGCCTCCCTATCCCTCCAACCTTCTATATTGAGCAATACCTTTGGTCATTAATACTAGATAAAACCCTAGGGCAAAGATACCGTTATAAGCAAGCATAAACAATACCGCCAGTATCAGACTATGAATCCATTTTATTAGTATAAAAAACAAGCCAGCAGCTAAAAGTACCGCTAGTAATAAGGCCAATATAGAATTTAAGTTCTGTTTAACCGCTTTTTGTTCCTGATCCCAGTCCAGTTTAGGATGATAGAGATCAATTAATAGTCCAACTTCTTGCATGGGAATAATCGCCACTAACATTACTATAAAACAAAGTCCGATTAAAGATAAATTTAGTTTCAGTAAAAACGCCGCTACGCTTAAGATCAATAAATTCCCTAGGACCCCGAAAATCAGGCCGGAAAGGAGCTTGGCTTGAATCTGTTTTCGGTAAGGCAAAGGAATAAATTTGGAAACAAAAAAGTGCTTGCCTTCCCGCGAAAGAGAAGTGGAGGTAATGCTGTTGCTTCCGGCCAAAAAGATGGCGATTCCGCTTAGAACAGCCAGGAGGATTATGGTAAAATGGGGATTTTGGCCCAAAGCTTCCCAAGGTAAAGGACCGGCTTCAGACCGGGTTTGCAGGAAAAAGGGGATGAAAAGAAAAATCGGGATCAAAAATATCGATAAAACGCAATTCATAAAGTAAGTTGGCGTACGCAGCAGCAAACGTATTTCCTTTTGCAAATAAGCCAACAATACCGGAGAGGCTTTAAGTAGACGTGAATAAGCACCAGTATATTTGCGTTTACGTCGCGTTACTTCCCCCGAACCAACAAGGCCCCGATAATACAGCTTTTCCCCCACTAACCAGCATAAGCCTACCGCTATGATGGAGAAAGCAGAAAAAGCTAAAAAATTTAACCCGGCGCCTAAGGTAGAACTATAGGCCAAAGCTAAAGCAAGCCAACGAATAGAGGGAAAATAGCGGCTTAAAACATGGATCAGACTATCCGGATGGGTTAATAAATCCTGTAAATAAGCAGCATCCATCACGTTCGGACCTGATTTCTGCATAACCACTTGTAGTCCTACCGCCAGAAAAATTACTAATACTCCGCCCAAAATGCGAAATAAATCCTTACGCCGCGCTAAATTGGTAAACCGCATCACAACTAAGGCCATAACTGAAGCTAAGGCTAAAGGGACTAAAGGCACCAAAAGATAGCCCAACAGAGCGTAAATCCAATAAAGTATGGAAGCGTTACTTTTCAGGCCAAAAACTAGCAGAGGAGGAGCCAGCAGCGGTAATTCGGTTAGGTATTCATAAAATAAAACTTGGGTAAATCGGGCCCCCAATACCTGCCAGGCCTGTACCGGTAAAGCTAATATAAATTCATTATTGCCGCTATAATAGAAAGCATTGATCACATAAAAAATACCAAAATAGAAAATTATAGTACTAACCAGAACAAGCCCTAAAGTTAAAATAGTCCATTGCAAACCGATAGGGGCTAACAGATCATACCCTCTATTTAATATATCGACATATAAAAAAATAACCGGAGCAAAAGCTATAACCATCAGTGCCCCCACAGCGAGTGGTTTTAAATACTCGAGTGGGTTATGCCGGGCTTTAGTGCGCAGTACGGAAAAACCAAAGCTATTAATTAATAGTACTTTAACTAACGTTAGATATTTTTTCATTTCCCGTTAACTCCAAAAAGATTTTTTCCAACGACTGGTTGGCTTGAAAATGGGTTAAAATTTCCTCCATTAGACCACAGAAAACCACTTTTCCCTGGTTAATGATGGCTACCCGATCACAGACCTTTTCGGCTACCTCCAAAACATGGGTAGAAAAAAATACCGTCTTTCCGGAGTCAGCCTGCTCGCGCATCATCTCTTTTAGGGCAAAAGACGATCGTGGATCTAAACCGGTCATTGGTTCATCCAAAATCCAAACTGGAGGGTTATGCAGCAGCGCACCAATTACCACTATCTTTTGCCTCATCCCGTGGGAATAACTCTGAAGGCTATCCCCAATAGCTTCCACTAGGTCAAACCGTTCTAAAAGCATGGAGATTCTCTCCAATCGAATTTTTCTGGGTACCTGATACATATCGGCCATGAAATTCAAGTATTCCGCTCCGCTGAGCCGAAGAAATAAGTTGGGGTCGTCGGGTACAAAACCAAATTGCATCCGGGCCTTGATGGGATTAAGCTGGATGTCCTGTCCATTGATTTTGATGCTTCCGGCATCGGGGTTTAAAATACCGGTAATCATTTTAATTAAGGTTGTTTTTCCCGCACCATTAGGACCTAAGAACCCAAAGATCTCGCCCGCCTTTACCGATAGCGTTACCTGGTCTACGGCTTTCACCGCTCCCCGATTATAACTTTTAGAAACCTGTCTAACTTCGATCATTGAATCCAAACTCCTTCTAACCCATACTATAAAAAAATTATACCTTATATATAGACGATTAATAACGGCAATTTGTGACAAGCTTTTTTATTTACCTAAAAATATAATATTTTCCAGGCAAAAATGGCCTTGCCAAGTGATCATAAAAAACGCATAATAAAGATAATAATGAACGTAGTCATTAAATGAACCCAGTCAATAAGGAGGGGATATTAATTTCATTACGGGAAAATCGTAAAAAAGAGTTAAAAGAAGAAATATATCATCAGTCGATCCGGCTATTTAAAGAACGGGGCTACGAGAACGTAACTGTCGAAGAAATCACTACTACCTGCGGTATTGCTAAAGGGACTTTTTATAACTACTTTCCCCACAAAGAACATATTCTGCTTCATTTAGGAGAAGCTCAATTCGAAGTTCTCGAGGAAAGCATTGCCCGACATGCCGGAGAAAAAGACCTGCCTCAGTATCTTCGATTAATTTTTAAAGATTTAATGGCTCGGGTTTATCAGGAACCTGATTTACTCAAGGAAACACTACTGGAAATCATCCGCTGTTCTCTTTGGGAAATGGAACTTAAATCTTCCATTGCTACCCTAGGCAAACACCTAGTTCCCATTATTGAAGTTGCAATCCAAAACGGTCAAATTAGACCTGACTGGAAGGCGAACCAAATATCTGATTTGCTAATTGGCATCTACTTCCATACCATCATAACCTGGCTAGCGCAACCAGAAGCGGGCGATCTCTATACTATTTTTTCTGACTATTTTGATTTATTATGGCTGGGTCTAAAACAACCATAAATTACATCAAAAGGGAGTATACATATGCGAAGAAAAAAACTTTTTTTTACCATCCTTTCTATTTTATTTTTAATTATACTAATTACATACTTTGCTTACACTAGAAGCACTGAAAAGGATCCCCTAGAATCCCAAAATTCAGCCAACCGGCCGATCGTCGTTAAAACTACCCCCGTAATTCAGGGCAAACTTAATCCCTCCTTAAAGCTTAACGGCTCCGTTTGCAGCCATAAAGAAATCATCCTTATCGCTAAATCCCCTGGCACGCTTGTCTACCTTAACGCCCGCAACGGAGATCGGGTCAAGACAGGACAGATGGTGGCGCAAATAGAAGAACACAACCAGCATCTAATGGTAGATAAAGCTAACGAACAAATTGTAGCTGCACGACTAGCCCTGGAGAAGGTAGAAAAGGACTTTTCTCGGATAGAAATGCTTTATAACCAGGGAGTGGTCTCGCGTACGGATTTTGAAGAAGTAGAATACCTGCTTCAAAATGCAGAAGTGGCTTATCAGGTAGCCCTGCAAGACCATCAACTAGCCCTTAAAGCTCTCGAGGATACTCGAATAGAGGCCCCTATTACCGGTCAAGTGGTAGATTGCCAAGTGGAGGCAGGACAAGTAGTCTTTGCCGGTACCCCCTTGATGACCTTAGTAGATGATACGCAGCTAAAAATATTGGCCACCCTAACTGCAGAGCAATTAAAACTGGCTAACGTAAAACAAACCGCGGTTTTCACCACTTCCGTTTATCCCGGAAAAGAGTTTCCTTGTACGGTTAAAAGTATCAGTAGTAAAGCGAATCCGGCTAACCGCAGCTATGCCGTAGAATTAGAACTGGCTGCCGGTGCTGCCGAATCCTTAAAGCCGGGGATGTTTGGTTATCTAACGATTAACACCCCACCGGTGGAAGGTCTGGTAATCCCTCGGGAAGCTTTGCTTTCTTTAGATGAGTCCGGGGTGGGGGAAGTTTTTGTGGCCCTTGAAGGTCAAGCCTGTAAGAGGATGATTAAAACCGGCGTAGGCGATAACCGCAGCTTAACCGTTTTTGAGGGGCTTAAGCTAGGAGACAAGGTAGTAACCATGGGGCAACATCTCCTCAAAGAAGGCAGTTTAATTACGGAGGGTGAATAGCATGAAAATTACCAACCTGGCCCTCCGACGTCCTTCCCTAATCGCAGTTATTTTCCTCGCCCTGCTTATTCTGGGGCTGTTCAGTTATACTCGTCTGCCGGCGGACTTATTACCCAAAATGGAATTTCCTTTCGTCGCAGTCATTGTCCCTTATCCGGGAGCTGGGCCGGAAGATGTAGAAAGCAAAATTTCTAAACCCCTAGAAGACGCTATGTCCTCCTTAAATAATATTGACAGTCTGCGTTCTTTTTCCCAAGAAGGAATGTCTATGATCTGGATTGAGTATAAACTAGATGCTGATCCGAACCTGGCCGTGGAAGAAGTCCAGCGCAAATATAATGCAGTAATTAATGAACTCCCCGTAGAAGCGGAACCGGCCACGATTCAGCAGTTTAATATTAACGATACACCAATTCTACAAATGTCGGTAACCGGCAATCTGCCTGAGGCAGAGCTATTTAATCTAATGAAAAATCATATCCAACCTCAACTACAGCAGGTTAAAGGAGTAAGCCGGGTTGTATTGTTAGGCGGTAAAGAACGGGAAATTCAGATTGAAATACAACCGGAACGACTACATGCATATCAGCTTTCAATTTTGCAGATCCTGCCGGCCTTGCAAAGTGATAATCAGAATGTGCCGGCCGGTAAAATCGAGGATTATGGTTTAAATTATGTAGTCCGCATAAAATCTCAAGCTTCTAAACTAGAAGAGCTAGAGAATATTGTCGTTGCCCGTACTCCTGACGGTCCCGTCTACCTGCGGGATATCGCCCGGGTACACGATACTTATAAAGAAGATCAAAGTATCATTCGCTTAAACGGAGAACCTGGAATTGGTTTACTCGTTTTTAAACGTTCGGATGCCAATACCATTGAAACCAATCAAAAAGTTACCGAACGGGTAGCCCAACTAGAAAACCAATTTGGGATTCAGATTGCTCTAGCCTACGACTCAGCGGAGTTTATCCGGGATTCGCTACAGGGGATGCAAGAAGAATTATTAATGGCCATACTGATTGTAGCTCTAGTTATTTTTCTTTTTCTAGGTAGCTGGCGAGGGTCTTTAATCATCCTCCTATCCATCCCCATCTCCTTAATCAGTACGCTCATCTTTGTAAAACTCTTTGATTTTTCTTTAAACTTAATGACCTTGATGGGTGCGGCCTTAGTCGTAGGAATCATCGTAGATGATTCCATTGTGGTTCTGGAAAATATTCAACGCCATATAGAGAAGGGAACCGACCGCTTGACCGCGGTACAAAAAAGTATTCAGGAAATCGGGATCGCCGTAATCGGTATCTCGCTAACTTTAGTGATAGTTTTTCTACCGGTAGCACTAGTACCGGGGATTGCCGGAAAGATTTTCCGTGAATTTGGCTTAGTGATTGTCTGCGCAACCTTACTATCTCTACTGGTAGCCCTTACCTTAATTCCTTTACTCGCTTCTCGCTTATCCCATCTAGGAAATCTTGAACGTTCTTCCTGGCTAACTACCGGCCTTAAAGCTTTTAATCGCTTTTTAGTAGCCCTTAGCAGCAGTTATGCCCGAGGCATTAACTGGACCCTAAACCATAAAAAGACCGTATTAAGCCTAGCGTTAACCGCATTAATAGCTTCGGGAGCCCTGATTCCCCTACGTATCGTAGGTACGGAATTTATCCCTAAAATTGACCGCGGGGAGTTCATTCTAAAATTAAAGGCTGCTCCGGGTACCAGTTTAAATCAAATGGATACCCTGGTAAAGGAAATCGAATCCGAAGTAGGTTCCTTGCCGGAAGTAAAACAGGTCTTTACTTCCGTAGGCTTTATTACGGGTGAATACGATGCTAGTTCTGCTAGTAATCTTGCTGAATTAAGGATTATCCTACAAGAAACCGGGGTAGAAAAAAGTGCTAGTGTCAAACAAAAAGTAAAGGCGATTGCTGACCGGCGCGCTGGTCTGGAATCAGCCATTGGTTTGACCTCCATTTGGGGTAGCGCAGAAGACGCTGATGTTCGACTGGAAGTGCGAGGGTATAACCTAGAAGAACTTAAACAAGTTACTGAAATGGTAAGCGAAGTAGTGGCCCTTACCCCAGGGACTCGGGATGTAAGAACAACGATTGAAAGCGGTTTACCTGAGTACAACATTCGGGTAGATCGTGCTCAAGCTGCAGCCCATGGCCTTCTTACTGGTGAAGTAACCGGTACCCTAGGACTATTTCTAACGGGGAAAGTAGTGAGTAAATTTAGTGAGGGCGAAGATCAATACGATGTCCGCTTAATCGGAGATCCGGCGGCCCGAAACCATATCCCGGATATTCCGGAACTATTAATAACCTCCCCAATGGGAGAACAAATCCGGCTAGATCAAATCGCTCGATTCAGTCAGGGATCGGGGCTAAAAAAGATAGAACGGGTGGGCCGACAGCGTGTTTTTGTTGTTAATGCTAATCTTGAAGGACGTTCATTAGGAGATGCCGTTAATGACATCAAGACCCAACTGAATGAAAAGTCAATCCCACCAGGAGTTAATCTCGTTTTTGAAGGATATCAAAAGTTTTTTGAAGATTCAATGCGAGACCTTTCCTTGGCCATGCTTTTAAGTGCGATTTTTGTCTATTTAATCATGGTCGCTATCTTTGAGTCCTTCCTTTTACCTTTTACGATCTGGTTCTCGGTTCCTATGGCCTTGATTGGAGCATTACTGGCTTTAGCCATCACCCGCCAAACCCTAAATATTTTCTCTATGATCGGGATGATCATGTTGATTGGCCTAGTAACCAAAAATGCCATTCTGTTAGTTGACTTTGCTAACATTTTACGCAAACAGGGAATGAGTATAAAAGAAGCTTTGATTCAAGCCGGTTCAATGCGGTTACGCCCAATTTTAATGACAACGGTAACCATGGTTTTGGCCATGGTGCCCCTGGCCTTAGGACTTTCAACCGGGTCGGAAATGCGACGCGGCATGTCCATCGCCTTAATTGGGGGCCTAATTTCCTCCACCATTCTAACCCTTTTTGTCGTACCGGTAATCTACCAACTACTGGAAGGATTAAAAGCGAAAATTTATCATCGTTGGCAAAAAATTAACCCGAGCTCGACCAATTAATTTGCCAAGGGTTGCCAAGGGGACGGTTCTTGT
>JAAYQE010000051.1 GCA_012519455.1 Syntrophomonadaceae bacterium | reverse complement strand
TCGCCTTGGGGCCAACAAATTACGGTTCGGGTATCCGGATCCCAATCTACTTGAAACCCTAATCCTTCTGCCACATACCGCGCTGGCAAATAAGTACGCGGAGCGGGTTCGGTTTTAAGGATGGGCGCTACGTCTATGTTTTCAGCTTTGCCGTTAGTGACAATTTCCTTTTGGTTAATGGTCATTTCTAAAACAGTTTTTCCTTTTAAAGTGGCCTTTTGATTCTCCTGATCCCAGGCTATATCTTTTTCAGTTAAGCCCAAGGCATAGCCTAGATAGCGCACCGGAATAAAAGTCCGATCCTGTTCGATAAACGGCGCAGCATCCATTTTTATCCCCGGTAGCTGGTTGTTAATATAATACTCGTCTAACCCAATGGCAAACACCACCGATTTAACTAACTTTTCTCCTTCATAAACGTCAATTTTTTGTTCGGTTGCATGTACTCCTCCGACAATAACAAATAAAGCTAATAGTCCTAATATTAACGTAGATTTAATTTTTTTCATCAAGAAAACCTCCTTTTAAATTATAATTCCTCTTATTAGACAATCGAACCTGTGTTTTTGTTCCTTGGCCTCTCTCCCTTCAGACGGAAGCTGACGTCAAAATTGTGCTAATAGTTTTAGCGGTAGCATTTATGTTGTTTGGATTATAAGTCCCTAAAAACGGCAGCCCAAACTTTTCCGCTAAATAGTGATTCCCATTAATTAAGACCCCGCCATTTTTAAACGGTTGTTTAAATTCCCACATTTCAATTACTACATGAGAAATCTCATTTTCATCTACTAACAAAAGCTTGTCGCCAAGCACATCCAATTCGGGGTCATCCCCTGCATTTATCAACACTTTGGATATTCCCCCAAATTTTTGGATATAGTTAAGGGTTTTATCTAAAGCTAATGAAATTTCCCTTGAATCAAAAGTCTGAGGCACTGGATCAAGGACAAAAATAAAGATGTTTTTATCTATACGTAAGGCAACAGGCTCTCTGCGCCAGTCATATCGCCAAAGTTCATCTATGGGCATATCAAGTCTTGGTCCAATTTCAGGCTTTTTAAAGTCAGCGTCAATTACGGCTACGGATATATTCTTTTTAGCTAAACGCCTGGCGACAGCAATTATCGGGCTAGCCAGGTTTATTTCGGGCGTCCAAGGAGAGCAAAAGGTTATAACTTGTGAATTCAGTGAAACATAAGGAGTCCCTAAAAACGATTTGTTTTTGCCATAGGGAGTCACCTTGGTTGAATCAAGCCCTGGCTTTAGCATTTTTACGGATTGAAAGATGTTTTGGATTTTTTTAGTCAGTTCAACCGGCTTGAATTCGGGTTTCGTATTTTTAGGTTTTAATGGGGCATTTAAACTCAATGGGGTTTCTACACAGTTGCGCCCATTCGCCTTTGCATTATATAAAGCTCTATCCGCCTCAACAATAATATCTCCGCTGTTATATTCAGCTACTCCAGCCGAAAAAGTACTATTTAGGATTAAATCCTGATAAACAATTTTATGGTTAGCCCACTCCCGGCATATTCGTTCAGTAACGGTCACCGCTTCCGGCAGTTTACAACAGGGATAGAAGATAACGAATTCCTCTCCCCCCCAGCGACAGTAAACATCGGTGCTGCGTTTATGGCTGGCTATAAAGCTTGAAAACTCCTTCAAAACCCCGTCTCCCGTATTATGTCCATAGGTATCATTAATGTTTTTAAACTTATCAAGATCTAAGATAGCGACAGAGAATTTAAAGCCAGTCCGATGGGAATTTTGGATTAATTTGTCTAAATAATCTTCGGCAAATTGGCGGTTATAGGCACCGGTTAGGATATCTTGGGCCGCCTTCCGCCAAAGCTCTTTGTTTTGCGCCGCTCGATGCCGAATCCGTTCAATCGCTTCCGTGGTCAACACCTCTATAACCTCATCGGCCTCGGGGCAGTTATTCTGATTAAAGCCACTTTTACCTAGAACCACAATAGGAATCGCCATCAAACAAAAACTACGTCGTATATTTTTTATTTTTTCTGCTAATCCAGTAAATTCAGAAGGAATTATGATGGCCGTATAGTTATCTTGATCAAAAAACTTTAACGCTTGTTTTAGTTTTTCGTCCGAATCAATTAAGTAAAAATCTTCGGGCAAAGGGCTTTTTTGTTTATTAATTTCGGGTTGTAAGGGAGTTGGGTCAGGCTGTGGTCCAAAATTGTTTGTGTTCTTCTCTTTTTCCTCCTTTTTCGTTAGTCCCTTCCACCAAATTTTCTTTTCTTTCTTTTCCTCCTCAATTTCTAAAACCCATTTTGCGGCCTGGTCGTAAGTTGCGGGGGAGGAGTTAAGGGTTTGTTCTAGTGCAGAAATTAATTTTTCTTCTGTTTCAGTTACTATATCATATACTCCCAGCCCCACCACTAACTCGCTGACGGTTTCATCGGGAGGGTGTCTGTTTCGGGCCAGGGCGATTACCCGGGTATTCGGCCTAAGAACGCGATATGTATGTAAAGACTGTAACAGTGGGTCTGGAGGAGCTACATCTAAATCGATAATCAAAGTACTTAAATTAACCCGGCTGGCTTCGATTAAGACTTTTCTAATTCCTGGGTCATCCATCGAGCCATACTCTTTAATTAAAAAATTATTTGATTCGAAGAAATCGTGTTTCTCGAGTGCAATACAACCCTTAATCTCCCTCACCCCCTCTCTTTTTTGTATTGTCAGCCATTAGCCAAGATTAAATAGTGTTGACTCTTATTTGCCCAAAAGTGTTAAGTCTATTTTACCGGTTACAACCCTTTATCTCTTTTTTGTTGGAAAGTGATATAATTAATATTACATATGTGTTTTTATTAAAATTGGATAGAAATCTTCTATCATTAATATAAATCCTCAATATAAATCCTCGTTAGAGAGCCCCCTTCTAGGGCCGACAATAGCTTCTTTGAATAGTAGTCGTTGGATGACGGGACAATCGCAATTGCAGGACACGCTAATATACGTGATCTTCTCCAGAGATACAACAAGGCTTCGGCTTTAGAAGCTTCAAAATCAGGCCCAATTAAGTAAACATAACTGCCTACTAGTTTTGCCCTGGCTATATGTTTGTTAAGATTTTTAGGGTTATAAAAAAGATCCTCCTGATATTCGATAAAACGCTCAAGATTATATTTTTGACCTTGAAAGCAAAACATTTCGTTATTAGTAACTAAAACACGGTCTTGTTTTTTTGTGTAATTTATTAATCGATCTTTAATCTTAGGAAAAATCGAATACATATAACTTGCTTCTCCAGTTACAACTACCCTATGGCTTGCCCGTTTCCAACTAATTATAAAGTTACCCAAATCCAAATTTGAGTTATTATTCACGAATTCATTTACCTCCTGGGGGTGAATTGCAATATGATTAAAAATTTGATTGCCAAGGCTCTAGGGCTTTACACAGAAAATGATTTCTGGAAAGCTGTCCGCGACAAATACAATAAACTTGCTATTGAAGAATCGGAAAAATTTAATGCAGAGATTGCAGCACTCAATATAAAGGCCACTCAAATACTACAAAAACACAATCCTTCTCCTTCTTATTATCAATTTTTTGGACTTTTTCCCTTCGTTGCCAATAATAATTACCACTACTGGTTTATAGTTATGATTCCTACTAAAACCAACAACTTTTTTCCAACTTATAAAAATTGTGATATTTATGTAATACATCCGCATTCCTCTAATAGAGCAGCATTTTTATATTTTGAAATCAATGGGCATAAAGCGCATATTGTTGATCTTAGAGTTAAAGTAGAACGAGTTGGAATAGGGAGTCATCTTCTTCAATTACTTGAGCAAATAGTTAAGCCTTTAGGAGTAGAAGAAATAACTGGCTGGCTATCCCCTGTAGATTATAAATATCGTGATGTTCAAATTAATTATTATAAGAAAAATGGTTATTCCATCAAGTTAACAGACGATAAACAAGGTTGGGTTAGTAAATCCCTAAACCTACAAAATAATTAATTCAAAATAGCCATTATTCCTTAGCCCTACTACGTGACAAATGAAAAGCACAGTCGCCCTCACGCTAACAAACCTTCCCCCTGTAGTCTTAAAAAATTATTTAACGCTTGCGAAAAGCGTCACCGGATCGACGGTGACTCCGTTTACGTATATTTCAAAGTGCAGGTGGGGCCCGGTAGTCAAGCGTCCAGTGTTTCCAACTTTAGCGATGCTGTCTCCGGCCTTAACTTCCTGACCCACTCGGGCCACTTTTTCTGAAAGGTGGCAATAACGGGTGGTTATGCGTTCTCCCCGGGTGTTTTCGCCATGATCTACCACCATTACCCAGCCGGCTCCATCGGACCAGGAATAAGACTTTACCTTTCCATCAGCGGGAGAATGAATTAAAGTCCCTACTGGAGCAGGTATATCAATGCCATAGTGCATTGAACGTCCCTTTTTTACCGGGTGTACCCTTATGCCGTAGGGACTAGAAACACGATGGTAAGAAGGCACTGGCCACACCATACCTCCTGAATAAAGAGAATCATAATTAACTATGGAAGGCTCAGAACGATAACCAATAAGAAAGTCATACCTAATAGCTAAGTACTTTTCCCTTACGGTTTTCTGGGCTTCTTCAGACATACCAATTTCGTTCATCACTTGTTGTATCGAGTTAAGGCTATATGTAGTATAAGTTGTACATTCTCTGTCTTCATCCTTACCGGTACAATAAGCGCACTCACCATCAGGCTCCACAAAATCCGCTGCCAAATCCCTTGCTCTCCCAGCTGAAGATTTTTTGAAATTTTGCTTCAGTCTTACAGCGTCTATTGCAATTACTTCCTGCCAATCAACGTAAACACCTTCATCACAAGGGCTTTGTGTCATTTCCGTAATATCCTTTGCTCCCTGCCAATACCAAACCGCTTGTTCCTCGGTAATTGCGACTGGAACTCTTTCGTGGATAACTACCGGCATTATAATTAGCACTAATAAGGCAAAAAACACACTTATAATTCCGATGGCTGTATAAGCGAGCGTTTTGCCATCGTTCTCAACGAAGTCTCGAAAAATGGCAATAGCTGTCTGTAAAACCCTAAGCACAGCAGCCACTAGGAACCCCCTCCTACTAGATAAGGCTCCTCATAAGGTGCAGATTCAATCATGAGATGAATTCTTTGGTTTCCGGCCACTAATAAGCCCTCGCCCCGCTTTGCGGATTGAAGCAACTCTGCTTCAGCTTCGGTGAGATTCATCATATTAGATAGGGCCATCAGATCCTTATCCCCTTGGGCTAACAATAATTTATATGACGGATTATCTAAAATCGCCTGGCCATGTCGGGCAACGACGGGATCTAAAAAGTCAATCACGTTTTGGCTGGCAACTATAAGACTACCCTGATACTTCCTAATTCGTTTGCTGGTGTCTCTCAAAAAGGCCAAAGCTTGCGGAGTTTGGTCATCAGCCAGCATCCAGGCTTCATCAACAAATAGAATAACTTTACTGCTTCGGTCCTGTTCTATTAGGTTCCAGGCATAGGATAAAACGTTAAAATACTGCGCTCTGCGAACTGAGTCATCCGCATTTTGAAGCTCGTGAACATCTAATACTATAAAGTCATTTTTAGCCGCAGCACCACTTGGACCGTTCCACAATGCCGCATCTGCGCCCTCTGCTGGTCGTCTAAGCAGGATGGCCAGTCTTTCAAATAAATCCGGCTTTTTTGATTGCTGTTCTAAAATATACTGATATAAATCTGACATAATCGGCCATTGTTCCGGCAAAATGTCTTTAGGATCGGTGGTGAAATCAATCCCTTTTTCTTTATAAACTTCAATAAGCGCGTCTTCCAAGATAGATCTCTCAACGTCTCCCAAATCACGCAAATACAGTGAAAAGAATGTTCTCAAAACCTGCAAATGCAGTCCCAGTGGGCTTTGCGCATCAAAGATTGATTTTTCTTCATCCTCATCATCCTGATCTAAAGGTAAGGAGCGTATCTGTAACGGATTAATCCGCCCTTGGCCTCCGGCCACATTTATCCAGGCACCTTTGACTTGTCGGCACATGGCCCGATATTCTCTTTCCGGGTCAATGATAATTATTTTCGCGCCCTGGGCGTATTCCCGCAGTAATAACATTTTTGCGGTATAAGATTTCCCGGTACCGGGTTTGCCTAGGATGGTCCAATTTGAATTCGTCCGGTATCCACCGCGCTGCCATATATCAATCACCACCACCCCGCCGGCCTGATCGCGGCCCAGCATAATCCCACTTGCGTCATTTAACCCGCCCGAGACAAACGGGAAGCTGGCGGCTACAGTTTCAACCGGCATATTTCTGCCAGCTGCCATTATCTCGGGCTCCAGAGTCATCCAGGGGCCCACAGATTTAAGCCCTTGTTCCTGGCGAAATATCAATGTCCTGCCCCTCATTCCGGCTGCCGCCAATGATGCTTCCACTTGCCGGGTGCGTCTATCCAGGGTCTCCCGGTCTATTGCAGTAATAAAAAGGATCACGGTCATATAAAAAATATTCTGTTGCTCAAGGTCTATTTTCTTTAATAAGGTTTCCGCATCTTCTAAAGCCTGTTCAGTACGCTGCATCACCAGGGCGTTCCCCCCCTGGGCCAAGCGAGACGAATACTCGCCAATGGCTTTATTTATGTTTTCAACCAGATCTGCTGAATTCGTCGGCGTAATATGCAATGATGAGGTAACCCCGTGAATCTGGGTTACCCGGGCTAACCAGGCAGTCCCCACAGATGGTGGGAAGTCGGTTACAACCAACACTCTGCCCTCGAGATCCCCGAATCGAAGAACGGAGGGATGAAAATTTATAGCCTGTGGTGCAAGGGCATCCAACAGGCCAGATTGAATATTATTGATCAAAATATCTAACCCCCCTTGTATAAAACAGTAATTCCTGCCCCCATAGGAACAGGCTCAAACGCTGCTTGTACGGGTTGCGAAAAAGAAAAAAGCATGTCCAAAATAGCGGCATCATCGCAAACCGTGATTTTCAGACCGCTTCGAGAAAAATTTGAAGCAAGCTCAAACGCCCGCTGAGATAGTTCTTCTTTTGCGTGTTTGCCGAATTCCTGAGACAACAGAATATAATAACGGTGTTCAATCGCTTCTCCGGCGCGAACCACCGTTGCAACGTAGGTAACGTATTCCCCTAAAAGCCGCTTTCTTATTTGGTCTACGGTTTCCCTGGCCTGTCGATAAAGTTTTTCTAAATAAATATCGAGGTCTACCGGTCTCGGCAGGCAAAATATCTGAATGGGCTCAAGCTGGCCATTTAAAACTTCGTGTATCGTAGTTATTATTCGCTTTTTCTCACCTTCAGACTTAAGTGAAATATTTATTGGTTCTATGCGCAAAACGGCCACAAGTTGATTGTCGCGACGAAAAATAAAAGAATTGGCAACGTCATAAAACGGAAGCCAATCTTGAGCGGTTTTTCTCTTTGCCTGTTCGGGTTCAAAAAAAGCAGTATTCTTTTTTTTAAAACTAAGCCATTTAATCTTAAAATCCCCCTTTTCTCGATAAATACAATTTTTGTCCAGAATTATACCTTCGTGCATATTGCACAATCTGGAGAACAGTAGAGCCGTCGGCCATGATGGGTTTGCTTCCCATGTATCCGACTGCACCCAAAAATAAAATCGGTAAAAATCGAGCCGGGCTTTGAGTGATAAGGCTAAGCAGGGCACAGATTAAGGCCCCCGCTCCTATACCACCAAAAAGTATCATTAACTCTTTCCATCCCCAGCCGGGGAAAAACTCAAAACGCTTCGATATATTTCGAGGAATTAAATACATTGCTATCTCGCCCCCCTAGCCAGTCTACGGATGAACACAGCTGAGCCTACATGCTGAGCGGTTCCTCCAATTGCCCCCCCTACCCCGGTCTGGGCTACAAGTTGTTGTAGAAAAGCGGGGAATTTTATCGCAGACCACAAAAACCCAACAAACAGCAAGCCCGATAAAGGCCCTTGCATTGAGGTTGCGATAAAACTCCCCAACGCCCCACGTAGCATGAAAATTTGAATCGGAATCGCAAAGCACTGTCCAACTAAAGCTTTAAACCAACTTTTTCCTAATTCATTTTGAAAGGCCCACATCCAGGGGCCAACAATCATCAGCATCGCTATGTTTACTGCTCTTACCGCCATTTGTATCAGAACGATGATCCATAAAATAATAGCAAAAATAAAGAATATAATTGCCGGGGCGCTAATAAGGCCAGCTTGAGTAAAAACAAAGCCAGCCACCGCTTGACCGAAAGTTGATACATCAGGAACAGCCTGAAAGACTTGAATATCGTCCACAATGGAGAAAGAAAAAACCAATACTTGTCTTACGATCCAGGGCGAAGAAACAATTAGTACAGCTGCACCAGCAGCCTTTTTTATTAAATCCCCCGGGTTGCTTTGTTCTCCAGTGTTGTAAGCCATATAGGTTTGAAAGGCTTCAAAAGCTATTCTTACCGCCAAAAGTGTTAAAGCCAGTGTAATGGAGTATTTTACTGCTTGAATAATATAAGGGCTATCGATTAAAGATTGGGCCAGCTCTGCTTCTTTTTGCATAATACCGGTAACAAAGTCCACTAAATTATTGAGAAACGTGATTAATACAGCATTTACGCTGCTGACTATCATTTCCTGTAAGGGTTCAGTTATATTCTCCGTTATCCACTTTGAAATTGAATCAAACAAACCGTTTCCCCCTTTTTAGGGTGTTGAGTTGAGTTGTGTGAGTCGCCCCATCTTACCCTTACCCGCCGTAAAAGGCTAGAACTGTTTTTACAATCCCGCTTGCGCTCATCCCAATCGCTCCCGCAACTAGAGCGTTTTTAATTGCTCGATTATGGGTCGTCGCTTGTGCAGGATCCCCCTCATTCAGTTGTTTGCAAAAGGCGTGCCAACCGATTACACAACCACAACCTACCGGAATTAAGATTAGCAGCCACCCCAATGCCGCATCTAAAAGGTTCTTGGTGCCGGTTACTATGCCCGGATCATCAGCTAAGACAATCGGAGTAAAAACTAACATGATAACAACCACTACCACCGTTAATCGAGATATGTTTTTAATCAAATATTTCCCCCCCTTAAAAACCCTTAAAAACCTAAATCAACACTTTCTTTATCAACGCCTTCTTTTTTGGTAAAAAGAGCATCAATCTCTACTTCTTTTGTTGTTTTTGCGTCAGGTAGTTGGGGTTGTTTTGTTAACACAAAAGGTAACCACGGTTCTGGCAATTGTATGTCTTTTTCTGGATCAGGTTTGCCTGTGCGCTTCAAATCTAGATCACTAACGACTTTAGGCAGCAGTGATATATCGGGCAGAGGAAGCCGAGCCGGTTGTAAACGGGTTCGCAAGACCAGAGCTGAATCTACGGGCCAACGCAGCACTTCATCCTTCATCACCAGAGGCCGTGAAGTAAGGCCCTGGGTAACGCCTTCACTTCGGGCCCCGGACATCTGAGCCGAGGAACTATAAGTTTCGGTCGCCACCGTGTAGTTACCGCATTTAAGTGATATTAATTCAGCCGTCTTCACGTCGGATGTTAAAATATAGATCCAGGTCCAGCACTGCCCCATAATCGTGTTTTCTCGATGAGGATAGTGTTCTGCAAGCTGGTCTATTCCCTGTACCGCAAGAGTGAATCGAATACCCCTTCCTCCTGCGGTAGTTATTTTAGTAGTAAAGTCAGGGATGGCCGGAATATTTCCGAATTCATCAAGCAAATAGTTAACTCTTATGGGTAACCGTCCTTTGTTTTCATTCGCTAAATCGACCAAGGCACTGTAAGATTGTTGGATATACAAAGAGGCCAGCACGTTTCGATTGGTTCTTTCGTCGGGGATAACCAAAAAAACAGCGGTCTTATTTCTGCCTGCCGCTGCCAGGTCGTGGTCCTGATCCGCGATCATCCAGACAATAGCCGGATCAACCCCAAATAACTGTAATGTTGTAAGCGTATCCGTCGCTATACTGCTCCGCATTTTGTCTATACTCATTTGAAAAATGGTGTAGGGATTCCGAGCCGGATGCCCAAGCGGAAGTTTGGTAAAATAGTAATCTAAAGCTTTACCCCCTCCTTGCCCTAGATGGGCCAGTAAATTAAAAACCGTCCCCATGTGTTTGTGTGGGGCCGGTGCTTCTGTTGCTACCGCAAGGATCAGGGCGGATGTCAGTGCTTTTTTAGTAGATGGCCAAATTGGATCGCCACGGTATTTAGGATCGTAACTAAGAGTATGAGCTATATCATCGGCATGCTGGACCGCAAGTGCTGTGTTATTGTCAGCCAGAGCCTCTAAAACCGGTTTCAATAGGTTCCATCGGTTGCCTGTATTAGGGGTCCTGAAATCGAGAGTAATGATATTGTATCCCTGTTTTCGCAAGTGCTTCTTGGTAATAGGGTGTAGTTCTTTCTTGAGGTCACATATGATCATTGATTCACCCGATTTAGCTAAATGCCAGATCGTCGGCATGATCACTCGACGTGATTTACCTGATCGGGTGGTACCTATTAGCAATACGTGGGTATCATCATCAACGATCCAGTATTTATTCCGGGCCGGATCGGTTCCAATAACAATCCCTCCTGGCAATACAGTTACTCCTTTCTAAAAAATCTAAAAAGGTTAAAACCTATGGGAAACAAAATTCTGATCAATTTCTCTTTCTGTTTGCCATCTCGCCGTACCATACTGGCCGTGCCCAGATGGGTTCGGTATCTCTTTGTTGTAATTAACATTTACCAGGCTTCTTCCGGTTAACCATAACCAGGCAATAGCCATAACGACAACTGGCTGCAACCACAGCCAAAGGCTTTTAACCTGGGGCAAAGCATCGATCCAGCCGGTAAGAGTCAGAGCAAATTCAGCAAAGGTACTATGTTTAACGTAAAATGGCAGAACAAGTAGTTGGGGAATAACGACAAAATCAAGAATAATTACTATAAGTGAAAAAGCTATTCTAAATGGCAGTGCTTTGTCTTTTCTTATCTCTCTCTCCTCCCTTTGCTTTTCTCCTGGCGTTCCCGTTCTTGTTCAAATTCCAAGCGACGCGCTTGAAATTCAGCTTTAGTTCGTTCGCGCTGGACCGACTGCCACAACCCCTTCCAAATTGTGCCAGCCCAGTTAAATGGTATAGATGGTATAGACGGATACTGCCATGGTCGCTCAGGCACGTTGTTTGCGCCTATATTACGCATCAGCCTTTCCCAGTTGCCCTGTCCTAGCCAACGTGGATCTATGTTTTCTTCATGGGTTAAATTAGACCTGTGGACTATATCTGCTACCCGGGCCATTGATATTTCTATACCGGAACGCTGTGCCCAGTTATTTAAAATTTGTAAACGTGTTGGGGAATCTACGCCCAACTCTTTTAAAACCCAGGAAGATGTCCAAATGGTCCACTGTAATTCTTCTTTATCCAATAACAATTCTGGTTTCGCGACAGAGTTAAAGGCTTCTAATGCCGCCGGTATATATCTTGATACAAGATCCGGCGGATTAATAGGCTTAACGGGCTGTGGTGCATCCCGTTCTTTTTCTTCTTTTTCAGGTTCAGGTTCCTCTACTGATCTTGTTTTTCCCATCCACGGGTTTAGGAGTTCATGTTCATGATAACCCAGATTATCCCGCAAATGATTCCAATCTTTTTTACCCATAAAATCTAGATCGTTTTCTCCGTCATAAGTGCGCTGAAGCACCGAATTAATGCTAATCTCTATTCCTGCGTCTTTTGCCCATTGAGTTACTATGTCTTGGGTTCGTTCCTTGGAAGCTTCTATTTTGGTTAAGGCTTCGTGTATTTTCCCTAATGTCCACCTAGCTTCTATGGGATCGTCGCGCACTACATCGGCCGCAGCCTTAGATATTTGCTCTATAGCCATAATTGCCCGCTGCGAATGTAATACCATTTCTACATTTGGTATTTCTCGGTTTAGCAACCGCAAAGCATGGAATAATGCGTTCTCCGCTACTCTATCCCGTATTTGGTTATATGCTACGGGATCATGCTGGGTAGTCTCAAGATAATCCTGTAAAGGTTTCTGTATATCCGGATTACTAAGCAACCAATCAGCTGCCTCCCTCGCTTGTTGTTTTAATTCATCAGGTAAATAAGCGATTACCGCTCGTCCCTTAAAATCTTCAGGGATTTGTTTGGCTATTTCCTGTAGCTTTTTTAATCCCTCCGGGTAACCATTAAATTTCGGTAATTTAAGTCGATCTGTATATCCGGCCCTCGCGCGTTCACGCTCAACTAAGCGGAAAACAGAACGACACCATTCCCTGGTTTCTTTCTCGGGTTTGGACAATTTACCACCCCTACCATGATCTTTCGAAGGTGAGGCCAACGCAATTGAGTCTTGTAGACCTATATCTGGAATGTCCTGAGAACCAATATTATGGCCTTCATGAGGAGATGATTCCCTTTTTTCTCCGATTTTGTTTTGACGCTGAATCCGCACCGCCGCCTTTAAAAGATCTTGCGAAATTCGTTTGCGAAGGTCACCATAGGCATTTTTTCTGGCCTTATCAATAGATGATTTTTGAAAAGTGTATGTTTTAGTCATTTGGGTATGCGCTTCTAAATATTTTTCAGTTTCTTGACGAAACCCGGGTTGTCGTAACACCCAGTCCGCAATATCTCTTATTTCAGCCTTAACTTCTTGCGGCATATATTTAAAAGCTGCTTTACCACGGCCGGGCAACTTATCCGAAAGATTGTGTAATTTTTGTATAAGCTCTTGTGCCTGTTGTTCTGACATTCTAGGAGACAACCCAGGACGATCACCGATTTCAGCCTTAACTAATTTTGCGGCAGCCTCTATTCCTTTGCGTAACCCCAAAATGTCCCTGACTCCGCCTTGCAACGAATTTCGAAAATAATTTTTTTCTAGCTTCAGTCTCTCGCGTTCACACTCATAAGTTTTTTTAATTATAACTTTTCTAATGTCCCTAAGCTCAGCCCGCGAAAACCGATTGGGTAGGCGTTGGGGTTTCTGTTCCCAAAAAACGATATGACAATGCGGATGTCCCGCTTCGGGATGGTAAGCTGCTACCCAGCTAAGGTTTGATTCAGAAACACCTAATTTATCTGCAATTTCCGGAAAAGATCTTTGCAAGGTATTTGCCCAATCCGATTTATCAAGATGGTTGATTCGGGTCGCCTCATCCTCCCGTAAAGAAACTACCCCACGCCAAACCACCCCCTTATGACTTTTCAGTTCACTTTCAACCGCTCTTAAATCTGCTATACCATCTTTATCAAATAACCCCTGGCTGCCTGGCCGTTCATGCATATATCGGACGTGTATTTCTTCGTCTTTCTTGGATTCAAGCCCTCCTTGATCGACTCCAGACCTTGTAGCGATATAACCTATATGCGCTACGTTTTTGGCGCAATTTTCTTTACTTGGCGAATAAGAATATAACTTAACCACAAAAGGGGCTAGTATTGCCAACCATAACCGCCTCCCCTTTTTTAGGTTTTGTCTTCTTCGGAGGAGTAAGCTTGCATGATCTGATTAAGAGGTTCCCGTACATAAGCAACCCCTCTTGTTCGGCAAGCATCCCGAACCCCAGGAATGTTTGGTTCATGGAGCAATTTAAGAACATAAGAAACTAAATTTTCCGTCGAGGCGGAGGTAATTGCCGCTTTTGCGGAAAGGGAGGCCAGACGATCTTCTACTTGGCGTAGCTCCAGTGCAACCGCTTTTCGCACGGCGGTCAAAAGCACGTCTTGGGCATCAATAGCCACTTGCGATTCTAGATCTTGAGATAGAATCCGACGAACAACTTTTGAAATTGACTCGTCTCGTTTACTTGCCAAAGTTACTAGCAGTTGATAAGTTTCACTGTCAATATGAATAGTTAATTTTTTAAATTTTTGACTCATAGCACCTGGTACAGACTACCTCCCTTCATGAAAAATACCATATAATAGGAGCGTCATTTAAGCATCCCGCTTGAAGTTAGTGCACCCCGCTCAAACCCGCGCCCCACCTGGCTTTGCCAGGTGTGTGTATGCACCCCTTATCCTGCCTTAAAAGAAAACAGCAAAGATTTAGCGGAAAATCTAGGGAAAAGATAGAACAAGGCGAAATTTTTCTTAGACACAAATCATTTCCTCCTTTCTTCTAAACAAAGATAAACGCAATCAAATAGCAAGGTTTTAAAATCAGAAACTCCTACATAAAAGATCGTTACCAGTTACTGTTTTCTTCTGTATACTTGACAATGTATACCTAATGCTGACCTGATGAAAGAATTAATGTCTTATGGCGATGACCTTTTTCAGTACAACTAGGGCAAACAAAGACTTGTTGGGCCCCGAAGAATAATCGGCCATTCACTGCTTCATATGCCTTGAGAAAAGGGCGAGTAATGCCTTTTCTAACCTCCTCGTACTTATTGGCTCCACACATTCCGCAGAGCCAGGAACTGCCTTTCTTGATAGTCACTTAAATTTACCTCCCTCCAGGAAAATTAAAACCTGGTCGCTTAATTTTCGCTCTATCCGCTAAACTTACCTGTTCTCTTCATGATTTGCTCAATTGTTTTGCGTATTCAATTTTTGTGCTAAAATGATAAAAAACAAAAGGAACGGTTTTGTTATGTCCTATGCTGCTTATTGTCGGGTTTCAACCGAGGAACAATCGAAGGGTGATACCATCCAGGCCCAAATACAAAATATTAAAGAGTACTGTCAACGGAACAGCATTGTTATCTCAGAAGATGACTGGTTTAAGGATGACAGCATTAGTGGTGCTTTACCTCTACGTGATCGTCCGGAAGGCTCACGCTTGCTTCTGGACATCCTAGAGGGTAAAATAACACAAGTCTTGATTTTAAGAGTGGATCGTCTGGCCAGAGATGAGTTTGTGGCCCAAGAAATATACCAACTTTTTAAAAAATCCGGTGTGTCCCTAACTTCAATAAATGAACCATTCGACTACTTTGAACCCTCCGGGCAGTTAATGGCCAGTATGTTTTCTACCTTTGCTGCGTACGATCGCGCGGTAATAAGACAAAGGTTTACAGAAGGCAAAATTCGTCACGCACGTGAAGGGAAGTTCCCTCAGGGCACTATCCCGTTTGGATACATTTTAAACAAAGACAAACGACTTGTGGTATCGCCTGATCAGGCTAAAACCGTTAAACTTATTTACAGGCTTTACACAGAAGAAGAAATGAGCACTCAAGCAATCGTAGATTACTTGAATGCTCATAGGACGCCATCTCCTGCACACTATAAAGGCGACTGGTATTTATCGCGCTCGAAATATGGCTGGTGTTCATATTCTGTTTCTAAAATCCTTAACACTAAGTATTACTCCAGCGGCCTATATCCCTATAAGCCACCCGGGGAAAAACGAATCAGCGTTCCCATTCCCGCAATAATTAAGATGCAAGATTTTAAAAAAGCCCGACGAGTCGCAAAGGAGCGAAAAGTAATGTCACAACACTCTAAAAGAATATATCTTTTACGCGGACTAATTAAGTGTGGTGTTTGTGGAAGCTCTTATAACGGAACTTCATGCAGTAGTAAACATTTTTATTATCGCTGTAACCGTAGAAAAAAATTACCTGATAATCTAATCTGTAATTCTCCCGGGTTACCAGCAGAAGTAATAGAAAATATTATCTGGGACGAGATTAAAAGCCTTTTTTCTAATCCAAAAAAATTAGCTCAAGAGATATCTAGGTATTTAGAACAAGAAACGACAAATCCCGCTAATTTAGATGACGAACTATATAACATTAAAAAAATGCAAAATGATCTTGAACAAGAAAAGAAAAAGCTATTAGACTTATTTGCAAAAGGCATAGTGTCTGAAAAAGATATTTCAGCTAATATCGAAGAAAGAAATCGCGGCTTAAAAACGCTTCAAGATAGAGAGAAGCAAATCCTAAAACAACAACAAGAAAAACAGGAAGTCGTTGACTTGGGTATGGATTTGCAAAATATTATTAATGAAATCGGCGATATAGTTAATTCAGCTGATAGTGAAATCAAACAAGATCTATTTAAGATGTTAGTCGATAAAATCGAAGTGCTTCCTAGTCAAGATAATCCCAAGATACCTGAGGTTAAGGTAGCCTATAAAATTAATACTCAAATTTTGCGCAATAATTGTTATCTGGTCAAATAAAAAGTTACGTGTTCAAATTTTTCCGTAGCCACGGTACCCCCCCTCTCTGATGCGTCGGGTTACTTTTTATGCACTGCATAAATCCTGACCTCAAAGAACATCTTTGGGTAGATTTTACTCAATCTTTTTTTTAGTATAATATGTATTCAACTGATAAATGGTGCCTCCTACCACCCTAGTTCATGCATCTACCATTATCTACCTTAGGCTGCCATGCACATTTAATAAGGCAACGGGATTTACCCGTTGCCTTTTTGCAACCTGACCATAAAGCTTCATTTACTTATATTGTGGAACTCATCCCTGATAAGAAATAAGTGCGGGAGATCCTTAACGGGCTCCAGCGATCCGAATATCACCGTCCTGATGACAAACAACCAGTTCAACGGTTTCGGTTAATACGTCTGAATAACTGTATGAAACTCGACGTTCTGATCTTTTTTCATCCAGCCTTACCACAAAGATGTTAGGATACGTCTGTTCCAAAACTCCCACGCGTTCCACCACTTTATTGCGGCCCCGATTTGCTTTCAAGCGAATCTTATTCCCAACAAAAGACTCGAGATCCTGTTTGATCTCGGCCAGGACTTTCTTGGGAGCCAAAAACATCACCTTCTTTCGTGGTCTCCATACCATTTTAATACACCCGGCGGATTCTGTCAACTTTAACGTATAATTATACAAAAACCGGTAATACTAGTCAACGTTTATCTTACGGTTCAAATGGGAAAAATACAGCTTAAACTCTAGTACTTAAGCCGCTAGATAGAATCCTGATTGTTTTTCGTTATTTAGTATGTTTGTCCGCCACTTTAGAAGCCCCACAGGAATCCGGTTTAATCCGGGCATCATACCCGCTCCCAACAATCATCCCTACCAGTTCCCGAATCATTTCCCGCGTTTCCCCTTTGGGGCCAACATCAAGATGGATTTCTATATTTAAACTCTCAAATCCCCTTTCAGCTAACAGTGCGGTTAAGCGGCCCGCTACCTCTAAACTTAATGCTGCTTCATAGAAAATTCGCTGTCGCAAGCTGCTCATTTTCCTTTGATTTCTCTTACGATAATAATATCGCGCCCCTTTGCCTACCCGGTGAATAATTACTGCGGTAACCAGGCAGGTATCATGTTTGATCTGTGAATCAGTACCAACTATTATTTTATATGAATATTCCCTGGCTTCCATGATATAGGCCAAAATATCTGAAAGCATCTCCTCCCAGGTCATTCGGCCTCGGGTAGGACTGATAAACATCTGGTTACCCCCTTAAATGCCCAAAATTGGATAAAGTCGATTGCTAACTTCCGCTAGTTCTGCCAGATTTAGTGTTTCTCCCCTACGCCGGGGATCGATGTTTAAATTTACTAGGTGTGATTCTACCTCTTCTCGGTTAAGTTTAAACGGTCCAGGGGCCCCCACCAAGGCATTAAGTAAAGTTTTCCGGCGCTGTCCGAAGGCAGCCCGGGCAACCCAGAAAAAAAATGGCCGGTCAATTACTTTTACCGGTGGCTCTTTACGGGGTACCAGTTTAACCAACGCAGATTCTACCTCTGGTTGGGGCCAAAATGCATCGCGTGGGACCTCCCCCCCGCAATACACCTCAGCATAAAACTGCACGGCAACACTTAAAAGGCCATACTCCTTAGTAGCTGGTTTAGCCGCCATCCGCTGGGCTACCTCTTTTTGTACCAACATAACCAAATTTCCGATCTGATAGCCACCTTCCAGTACCTTCATTACAATAGGACTAGTAATATAGTAAGGTAAATTACCGACCACTTTATACTGACTATTAACCTCTAACGCCGAACCTTTCGCGGCTTGCATTACCTCATCCAGATTAACTTGTAAAATATCCCCTTGAACTACCTGGACTTGAGGATAACCAGCCAACGTTTCCCGTAGCAAGGGAAGCAAAGTGGTATCTATTTCTACCGCTACGACTTGTTGCGCTTTTTCTGCTAAAAACTGGGTCAGCGCCCCTAATCCCGGTCCAATTTCCAGCACTCGATCTTCCGGTTGGATCTCGGCTAACTCGATAATCCTCTGCAAGACCCGGGGTGAAACCATAAAATGCTGTCCCAATTTTTTCTTTACCCGAAACTCATGGCGCCGAATCAAGGTACGTGCCCGTTTTACGTGTGCTATATAAGAATCCATCAATATAATTCCTCCGCTTTTTATTATACTACAATTTGCCCTTAAATAATAAAATTGACGGCCGGCAGCCGTCAATTTTATCTCTATCGATTAATTATATATGCTTATTCCCTCTCTAAATAGTAAATGGGTCCGATTACTCCAAAATATACATCATGGTGTTTTTAACTCCCCAGCGCCGACATTCTTTTTCCGTTTCAAAAAAGACATCAATCCGATTGCCTTTAATCGCTCCTCCACAATCGATCGCCGTAGCATAACCATACCCCTCAACATAAACGCGGGTGCCGTAAGGTATGACCCGAGGGTCTACGGCAATACCGCCAACGCGTAACCGTTGTCCGGTAGAGGTTCGACTACCGGCATTATAACTATAAGCCGTAGCACGCACCTGCATCGCCCGATCGAATTCAATTCTTGTCCCCCCCCGCGATACGCTGGTTAGTGCACCAACCGCCACAATTTTTTTAATCGCCGGTTTCACAATTTCACTGCTGATTACTTCCCGCTTAACTTCCTGTCCATCTTCGAAGGTTACCATTAATTTACGTTGTTCCACCCCCGGAGATCCGGCTTGAACTGTACGTTGAATCCCCTTCACCAAAGTCTGATCCTGGGTTCGTTCCACTGGTACCGGCAATTTCACTTTTTCCGTTATTTCCTTTTGTTCTACCCGCACCACCTTAACTTCAGTTGGTTCGTCCACCCAGGTTTCCGGCGATAAATCGATACGATCCAGAGGGCCCATTTGTATCCCGGCCCGCTGCACGATGTCTTTTAGCGTGGTCGGACAAGTAACTACTTCCAACTCTTGTCCGTCTACCAAAACAACTACTGGAAAACTACGAACTACCTCAACCGTCTGGTTATAAGCAAGGCTCGTTTCTAAACTGGGTCTAACCAGATCTTCTGGGCCCACTTCAATACCGGCGGATTGTATTACTTCTCCTACCGTATTATGCCTGGTATTCTGAACAATCGTCTGACCTTCAACTTGAATAGCCACGGTCCGGGTAGTCAGAGAAAGGCCTGCTCCTATCCCTACCATTAGGGCGAGCAGGACCAACCCACCTAAATAAAGTCGATATGCTCCTGGTCTAACTATTCCCGATAACCATCTCTTTCTCCAATTCACTTCGGTTCTAACCTCCTTTTGCCCCATCCACCCTTTAGCAACTAACCAATCATTAAAAGCCGTTAATTATGCATATGCATCTACCGCCCTGACTTAAGTCATGCCCTTATAAGTCGGTAGCCCTGGGACCACCAAGGCATAAACACGGTAACAGTTAGTTTGCTAAATAAATCGTCAATTTAGGTAATGAATTAACTAATCTAATTCATCATATTACCTGACAACCTCAAAAAGTTTTCCAGTCTGCCAGTTTAAAATATTCTCCATCCTGACGATTTTTCCTGCTGCTAAAGAAGAGAAGTTTACTCGAAATACTTCGAATTCCTAAAGGAGATTAGAAAAAAGAACGAAATTTGAACGTCTCAAGAGGTCGAAGTTGCCATACGATAAAAAATCTTTTCTACGTTAGCGGTAGTGGCCCTGGCTAGTTCTTCCAGCGTAATTTCTCTCAAATCCGCAATCTTTTCCGCTACGTACCGAACATAGCCCGGTTCATTGCGTTTTCCACGTAAAGGTACCGGAGTTAGATAGGGGGCGTCGGTTTCCACTAACAATCGATCTAAGGGAACCCGCGTGGCAATCTCCTGGAGTCGCCGAGCATTGTTGTAGGTAACCGGGCCAGCCAGAGAAATATAAAATCCCATATCCATGCATTCCTGAGCCATCTCCCAACTCCCTGAAAAGCAATGGACCACTCCACCCACCTCATTCACTTTTTCTTCCCGCATAATCCGCAAAACATCTGCATGGGCCTCCCGGTCATGGATGACCAGGGGTAAGCCTAGTTCGCGCGCCAACCGAATATGCCCCCGAAAAGCTTGTTGTTGGGCCTCGCGGGGGGAAAGATTACGGTAATAGTCGAGTCCGGTTTCACCAATAGCTACAACGCGGGGAGACTGGGCGGTACGTTTTAAAATAACATAGGTCTGTTCCCGAACTAGACGCGCATCATGCGGATGAACGCCAATCACCGCATATACTTTGGAATATTGCCGGGCTAAGGCCTCTACCTCCAGGGAAGAGGCCAAATCAAAACCCACGCACACCACCCGTTCTACCCCCATAGCCTGGGCTCGCTGCAGCACCTCAGCTTGATCGCGTTTAAAATCAGAATCCGTAAGATGACAGTGACTATCAATCAACATGGTATCTTCTCCTATTCCCTATTTAACTTTAGCCCCAGGGTCTAGTTCCTTATGCAAAGTTAAAACTTCTAAACTCTGGTCATCGGAAGCGGCCAGGAGCATGCCTTCAGAAACAATCCCCCGAATTTTCGTTGGTTCTAGATTAGCTAGTAATACGACTTTTTTCCCTAATAATTCTTCCGGACGATAGTGCTGCGCTACCCCGGCTACAATCGTGCGTTGCTCCCCACCTAGATCTACCTTTAGCTGCAATAATTTATCGGCCTTTTCTACTTTTTGCGCTTCGATTACCTGAGCAATCCGTAGATCTAATTTAGCGAAATCTTCGTACTTTATTTTTTGCCCCACAGCTGGCTTCTCCTTTACCATCTCTTCCTTCGGGGATTTATCTGGTGATCCCTTTTTTTCTGATTTCACCGGGTTTTCTGCTCCTTCCAATACTTCCTTGAATTCAATCCGGGGAAACAACGAAGCCCCGCGTTTTACTATGGTTCCGGCCGGTAGTAGACCCCAACGTAAACTATCCCAGGTTTGCAGTTCTTCCTTTCCTTCCAACCCTAACTGTCCCCAAACCCGTTCTGGGAAAAGAGGCATAAACGGGGTGCAAAGAATGGTAACTTGGCGTAAACTTTCCGCCATTACGTAAAGCACGGTATTGAGCCGGGTTTGATTAGCCACATCCCGGGCTAAAGCCCAAGGCGCCATTTCATCAATATATTTGTTACAACGCCCAACCAGTTTCCAGATCGCCGCTAGGGCATTAGATAGTTCAAGGTTATCCAATAAATTTTCTGTTTCCTGTCCTACTGTTTGGGCCAGTTCTATCACTTCTCGATCTACCGGTTCTAATTCACCCGGTTGCGGTATTTTACGATCACAATATCGTTCCACCATGGCTAGGGTACGGCTAACCAGATTCCCCAGATCATTAGCTAAATCGGTATTAATCCGTTTCACTAAAGCTTCTTCCGAATAATAGCCATCTAAACCTGAAGGCAACTCCCGTAGTAAATAATAACGAACCGCATCTACCCCATACTTATCAATCAAAACCAGAGGATCAATCACATTCCCTTTGGATTTAGACATCTTGCCCCCCTCCAAAAGCAACCAGCCGTGACCGAATACCCGCTCCGGCAACGGCAATTCCGCGGCCATCAAAATTATGGGCCAAATTACCGTATGAAAACGCACAATGTCCTTACCCACCAGATGCACATCTGCCGGCCAGTACCGATTAAACATGGCCGCATCCGTCGTATAACCGATGGCGGTCAGGTAATTAACTAAAGCATCAAACCAAACATAAACGACATGCCCCGGCGCAAAAGGAACCGGAATACCCCACTGAAAGGTTGTACGCGATACACAGAGATCCTCTAAGCCCTGTTTAATAAAATTAATCATCTCATTCCGTCGGGACACCGGCTGGATGAATTCAGGGTGGGTCGCAATATGTTCCAGTAATCGGTCCTGATATTTGGACATACGGAAGAAATAACTTTCTTCTTTTAATAGTTCCACTGGACGCCCACAATCGGGGCATACCTGATCTTCGGCCTGCCGTTCCGTCCAAAAAGTTTCACAAGGCGTACAATACCAGCCCTCATATTCTGCCTTATAAATATCCCCCTGGTTATAGATTTTTTGAAATATCTCCTGTACTACCTTTTGATGACGGGCTTCTGAAGTACGGATAAAATCATTATTAGAAATCTCTAACCTTTTCCATAAATGTTTAAATCCTTCTACAATTTGGTCCACATAGGCCTCAGGGGCCAGACCGGCGGCAATCGCTTTCCGCTCGATTTTCTGTCCATGTTCATCTGAACCGGTGAGAAAAAAAACATCATAACCCCGCATCCGCTTATAACGGGCCATGGCATCGGCCGCTACCGTGGTATAAGCGTGTCCGATATGCAAAGAATCACTGGGATAATAAATAGGGGTCGTAATATAAAAAGTCCCCTGGGCTTTTGACATAAATCTCGCCTCCTCATGTTAATTAGCTTGTTTAATGGACTTGGAAAAGTAAAAAAGCCCCTCATCCCCCATTCCAGGGGCGAGAGGATTCCCTCGCGGTACCACCCTGTTTTATTTCAACCTCACGGCTAAAACCTCAACCAGTAATCATTTAACTGTAGCGGGATAACGTCCGCCGCCGGCCTGAACTACTATTAGTCCTCGCCTAATTTCGCGCAGGCAGCTCCAGGCCATCTTCAGCCGTCCACCGTACCGGGATTCCACCCTTCCCCGCTCTCTGTAACGGTAAATTCGGCTTACCTTCCCTTCATCACTGATCATACAATTTTTAATTCTTTCCGTATAGATCACATATTGATAGTATATTAAAATTCACGAATTTTAGTCAAGCTAAAAATTTTTACCCGAAATGTCGTATTGTGTAGAAATATATCTTGACTTTTTTTGGAATCATTGGTACCATTTACACAGGGTTTTTCTTCAAAAATGTTAGGCATAGAAGGAGGAGCAAATAAAAGATGAAATCTACCGGAATCGTTCGTAAAGTGGATGAATTAGGAAGAATAGTAATTCCTATCGAATTACGTAGAACCTTGGGCATCGAAGAAAAGGACGCACTCGAAATTTATGTAGATAATGAAAAAATCGTCCTTAAGAAATATGAACCGGCTTGTGTTTTTTGTAGTAGTGCCGATGATGTTAACCATTTCCGCGGTAAAAATGTTTGTCGTCAATGTATGCAGGAAATGACGCAACAGGCCGGTTAATTACGCTTCCAATCATTCCAAGACTAATATCGCTTATCTTAACCATTTATCCTAAGAACACCGACTTGCCCGGGGTTCTTTTTTTTAGGTAAATTTAGCTCTCTCCCTTTTTTAAATGCGAAGGGCTATCTGCTTTTTGGTTGCGGGCTTTAATCCAGGACTGATAGAGCCTGCGTCGGCTTAAGTTATATTTCCGGGCTATCTCCCGTAATACATCCCGGGGATTTTCGCCCCTCTCAGCCCGGAAAGCTACCATATCCAATAATTCCTCAATACGCTCCTCAATGGCTTCGGAGGAAGCTCCTTCCCGGCTAGTTTCAACCCCATCATTGGCCTTGTTTAATATCGATTGGCCTTCAATGACCAACACCAATTCCCCTCGAGGAGCTTCAACCTTAAAATGCTCCCAGACCTCTGCGAGCGTTCCCCGTATCACCTCTTCAAATTTTTTGGTGACTTCTCGCACGACTGCGGCCTTTCTAGGTCCCCAGGATTCTAGAAGCAAGGGCAACGTTTCTAGCAAACGATGCGGTGACTCAAAAAGCACCAGGGTTCGGGGTTCACCGGCTAATTCCTGAATACGCTGCTTCCGTTCCCTTCGCGGTCGTGGCAAAAACCCTTCAAAAACAAATCTACGCGTAGAAAGACCAGAAAGACTCAATGCCGCCAACACGGCAGAAGGTCCCGGTAATACCGTCACCGGTACCCCCGCTGCGAGCGCTTCCTGAACCAAATTTTCTCCCGGATCAGAAATGCCGGGCATCCCGGCATCGGACACTAACGCCACCTTTTTTCCTTGTAAAAGCTGTTCGATGATAAAGGGCCCTTTTTGGCGTTGATTATGCTCATAGTAACTGGTAAGCGGTTTACTGATCCCATAGTGATTCAATAGCCTTAAGGTACGCCGGGTATCCTCTGCAGCAATCAAATCTACTTCCTGGAATACCCTCAACACCCGCAAAGTAATATCCTCTAGATTACCAATCGGCGTCGCGCATAAAAACAATTGACCAAACTCGTTAACCGACTGCCCTTTTTTTAAATTAGTCATCGTACATCACCTTGACCTCCGGGGTAAACTCGCGGTTAGCCGTATAGAGGATCAAGGGCTCCCGCTTAATCTTTGTCATCACCGCCTGGGCCCAGGCGGTCAATGCGTCTCCTTCCTTACCTTTCACTTCAATCGGAATAACTTCTGCGCTCTCGGGTTGGTCGGATTTAACCGCCTCCACCAAAATTCGCGTCGGTAAGGATTTTGGGTTAAATTGAATTTCTTGATAAACCCGAGGCTTCATTCCATGCCGCAGTAAAGTTTCTATGACTTCCTGCCGACGTTCCCACAGATGAACTAACGCCATTCTCCCACCAGGACGTAATAACCAATGGCCAGCTATGATTACCTCCGACAACTTGCAACCTAGTTCTTCCTTAGCCCAAGCTACCTCACAGCGAAGATTAGATCTCCCTCTCCCGACCGGCCAGTAAGGGGGATTACTAATTACCACCTCAAAAGTGTTAGGGGCCTTAATTTCTTGAATCTGCCGCAAATCCCCGCTTTGAATCTTAATTCGCTCTTCCAATCTATTCAGAAATACACTACGCTGCGCCCGGTCCGCAAGGCTCGGTTGCAATTCTAAGCCCCAAACAGTTAACTCCTCCACCCGCGTAGTCAATAAAAGGGGGATAGCCCCGTTACCGGTACCTAACTCCGCGACCCGATCTCCCGGTTGCAGAGAGACAAAATGGGCCAACAGTACGGTATCCATGGTTAAACCATAACCCTGACGGCTTTGGATTAATTTTAGTCCTTGTTTTAAATCTACCACAAATTCATCAGGTAAGCATAACCCTTCCATTACTCAGGTTTCCCTTCCGATCCTTCCGCCTGTTTTAAGAAACTTAGGCAAAAAAGACAGTCCTCGGTGCGTACGCGTCCAAAATTATGCGGACAAATATGATACCCTTCCTCATAAAGAAAGCCTAAATTACGATAGCCGGCTCCGGATTTTCTCTCCTTAGGTGATTTATGCGATTCGTTTGGTGTTACTGGAGAAGAAGGCATATAAAGCTTTTGACGGAGTAACTGATTCTCCTTCTCAAGCGCCCTTACCCCCTCTTTAATCGCCTTTAACTCTTTACCTAAATCCGCTATCTTCTCCTCCATCTCCATTATAATCGAAGATATCTGCATAACTTAACCCCCTGTTGATTGAGGCATATGGCTTTCCGTCGGCCCTTTCTCTGAATTACCGGTTTTAGTTTTTTGCGGTTCCACCGGTCGGGGCATTACCGATGACTTTCTCGGATACGGTTGAGGATTAACTTTATTTTTACGGCCATTATTTTTTAGTTTTTCATTATTTTGTACTTTAATAGGATCACGAACCCGCTCCAAATCATTGCCCCGAGAAGAGCCATTTTTCCGGGGCCGACGGTTATCGCGAGGTGAATAATTATTCCGCGTGTCTACCCGTTTATTCGTCCCATTGGTTGATGGGGCATTCACACGGGTTTCCGACTTACCCCGTTGTTCTAAACTATCTGCAGAGCGAGAAGGGGTGCGTGCATGGTCCTTAGATAGGTTAGGCACGGACGGGCCGTTACCCCGAGATCGGCCTTGATGACCCAATTTGCCCGTACGAAAGCGGGGGTGGGGATGGTCTTTAGGTTTACTATTTGGGTTCCCCGTACCTTCCTGGGGTAGATGGTTTTCAACCGTTACGGTGGAACCGGTTTTATTCGTCTCTTCCTCCGGCGATTCCTTAGCCTCTTCTAGCCGGACCGGCAATTCAGGTTGCGTTACTGTTTCTACTGGGGTTTCTTCGGCTGACTCCATCCCGGTTTCGATATTTTCCTCTAAAACCGGGATGATACCATTATTACTGTCCCAGCCTTCTTTCAAACCGGGAGGAATTACCTGAACCTCTTTTTGGTTGGCATAAACCTCGGTCTCATATTTTAAACAACACATTAACCGACCACAAATTCCCGAAATCTTAGTGGGGTTAAGGGATAAATTCTGGTCCTTGGCCATTCGAATCGAAACCGGCTCAAAATCACCAAGAAAGGCATGACAACAGAGAACCCGGCCACAACTAGCGATTCCCCCCAGCATCTTCGCTTCATCACGTACCCCGATCTGCCGCAGTTCGATCCGTGTCCGAAATACAGAGGCCAGACTCTTAACCAGTTCCCGAAAATCTACGCGTCCTTCTGCGGTAAAATAAAAGATAATCCGACTATTATCAAAAGTATATTCCACGTCGATTAGTTTCATTGGCAGTTCATGCTCGTGGATCTTTTCTAAACAGATCTTAAAAGCCTCATTTTGTTTCTGTAGGTTTTCTTCTACCTGTCTAGCATCTTCTTCGGTACCTAAACGCAAAACCGTTTTTAACGGTAGAACTAGCTCATCTTCTGAAACCTCCCGAGGTCCTATAACCACTTCTCCGTATTCTATTCCCCGAGCGGTTTCCACTACCACTTTATCCTTCGGCGCTAACGTAAAATCACCTGGATCAAAAAAGTATATCTTGCCCGCCCGTTTAAAGCGGACCCCTACTACGACTGGCACTGACTAATCCCCCTCTATATTCAAAAAGCTCCAATAGGAATACTTCCAGGAGCAATGGTATATTAGCGTTTTTTTCCAGCTTCTGGCGGGCATCCTGAATTAAGGATAAAACTTGATCCGCCTGCTTCCATAAATGAGCATGCCGTCGAATTAAATCTAATCGATCCTGGTTTACCAGTAGACGTTCTTCCGCCGTCTTTTGCCAGATCATTAAATCTCTAAACCATAAACCTAACACCTGTAATAATAGCTTTACTTGGGAACGCTCTTCCCAGGGTTTAAACCGTAATAAGGCCGCTAAACTATCCTCTTCCCCCATTTGGGTTAGCATTTCTAAGGCTGCCTCCCGCAGCGATTTTTCCGTTTGTATCTCTTGCCGTAGTTCCATGGCCTCGCTTAAACTACCTCCGGCCAGATGAGCCATTTGCCGGGCTAAGACCGGGTCTACGGCCTCTTGCTGGACTAAATAGTTTTCTATAGCTTGAACCGTCAACGGCGCAAACCGGATCTGCTGACAGCGGGAAAGGATCGTCGGTAATAGCCTTAAATTGGCTGTTGTAGTTAAGATAAAGACTACATACGCCGGAGGTTCCTCTAGTATTTTTAATAAATTATTAGCGGCCTCTAAAGTCATATTTTCGGCACCTAGAATCAAAAAAATCTTATGCCGGCCCGCTAAAGGCCGAAACAAAGCTTCCCGTGATAGGTCCCGTATTTGTTGAATACGGATAGAAGTACCCATAGGAGTGATTTCCAGTATATCCGGGTGATTACCGGCCTTACTTTGGAGACAGGAACGGCATTGTCCACAGACGTCACCCGTCCCGCTCTCCAGACAATTCAATGTCTGGGCAAAAATTCGGGCCGTAGTACGCTTACCTACCCCGGCCGGACCATAAAACAAGTAGGCATGTCCGATCCGATCCCTTTTTACGGCATTCTGTAATTGGCGAACCGCTACCGGTTGGCCAATGATTTCCGACCAGGACATGCGCTCCCCTCCTCATTACCTAACGAACTTGGATTTCTAAATCCGGGTCTTAACCATATAAATCCACCAGGATACCTCTTATTTCCCCTAACTTTTGTAAAATCTTCAACGGATCCTTTTGTTCCTGCATAACTAGATGGGTTAATTCCCCTAGTTGTTGATCAATTTCCGCAATTACCGTCAAGACCCGCAGATTTCCTCGCCGATCCCAGCGACTTTCCTGTACCTTGCGATAATTACTTCCCGTAGTTTCCTGTAAAAACTCTCGAACTAGGTTTTTATAGATCTGCAGTTCCCGTACGGTCTGATTTTTTTGTAAACGTTCGGCCTGTTCATCAATGCTTTGCATCAGCTGGTCCAGTTTTTCCTGCCACTGCACCGCCTCTACCCGTTTAATCTCTTCCACAAAAGTACGACCGGATCCTTCGGTTTCCAAAATCCGTTTTTTACTTCTGGTTCTATCCGTTGAACTTAATTTATCCCTAGATAGTTCTTTTACCTTCATGCCAGGCGAGCGCCTCCCTCACCAGACTCCAAGCTTTCTCCTCCACTTCGGGCTGAGATTTACTAGCATTAAGTACCTTTATTCGCTTTGGTTCTTTACGAGCTAAAGCCAAATAAGCCTCTCGTACCCGTTGGTAAAAAGCCTCTGACTCCTCCTCCAATCGATCTTTCGGTAACTCATTTGGTTTAAACCGTGCGTTTCTTCTTTGATAGCCTTCCAGCGGTTCAAGATCTAACAACAAGGTAAGATCTGGTTCCAAGCCTCCGGTAGCTAATTGATTCAAGGTCTGTAACCACGCTAGATCGAGGCCCCTGCCTCCACCCTGATAAGCCAACGTTGAATCAATATAACGGTCACAAATTACCAACTTATTCGTACTTAAACTCGACCTAATAACCTCTTCCACTAGTTGAGCTCGTGCCGCTACATATAAAAGCGCTTCAGCCGGGGCCACTAGATTTCGATTATCCGGATCTAATAATATACTACGAATCTGCTCCGAAATTAAGGTACCACCTGGTTCTCTAACTATCTGTACCGCATAACCCTGTTTAGTCAGTTCTGTTCCAATTTTTTTAACTACCGTGGTTTTGCCCGCTCCGTCGATGCCTTCCACGCTAAGAAAAAACCCCCGATGACCGATTACCGGGTTTTCCTTTATCTGCGCAATCAAACACTACCCGCCCCTTCACACCCTATCGCTATAGTATTACCGGATCGGGTGCTAAAAAATAAAAAACAAGACTATAAGACTAAAACTTCTAGCTTCTTTAAAGTAGGATCCGCCGGGCCCTGCCAGGTCGCACCGGCCGCCTGGAGTTCTTCTATTATCTCGATTACCGCTCGGGTAATCGTTTCTCCGGGAGATAAAAGCGGGATCCCGGGCGGATAAGGACAGATTAACTCTGCGCTTATCTCTCCCTCCGCTTCCTTCAAGAAACAATTCCTAGTTCGCGACCAGAAAAAAGCTTCCCGCGGGGTTAAAGCTACCTCTGGTTCGGGGTAAGCCTTCATCGACCAGGGAGCATTTTTAGCCTTATCCTTTCCATTATACCACCGAGCGGCTAAGTCTTTCAGCCCTTCTACCAGATCGTTTATAGCCGCCTGGTCATCTCCAAGGGTAATTAACGCTAAAAGATTACAATTATCCGCCATCTCAACCTGTAGACCGTAGTCTTGTCGTAAAATATCCGCAGCCTGATAACCGGTTAACCCCAGTCCACTCACCTTGATCACTAGGCGGGTTGGATCCCAATCCCCTACAGAACAAAACTGCCGAACCTCTTGGCCCAGGCAGCTTAATCCGTGAATCTGATTAATTAATTCCCGGGCTTTTTCCGCTAATTCCAGAGTCTGTTCCAATCTAGTTCGGCCTTCTTCCTGCATCTGCCACCGCGCAGCATCTAACGAAGACATAAGAATATACGAAGGGCTAGAAGATTGAAGGAGCATTAGACAACGCCTTAAACGTTCTTTCGAGACACGAACCCCTTGCCGGTGTAAAAGAGCGGTTTGCGTTAAAGAAGTAAGTACTTTATGCCAGCTTTGTACCGTTACATCGGCCCCGGCTTCCAACGCCGAAATCGGTAAAGCTTCGTGAAAGTAAAAATGAGGACCATGGGCTTCGTCTACTAATAATACTTGATTTTGCTCTCGCGTTATCTGCCTTATAGCAGAAAGGTCACTAGTTATACCGTAATAATTAGGATGAACTACTAGCAATCCTCGGACCAAAGACCCCTCATTCGGGGTCTTTAGAGCGGCCTCTAGTCTCTTTTGTATCTCAGTAACGCTTAGAGCCAGAGGAATTTGATAAACCGGATCTATCGGCACCGGCAAGTACCGCGGACGGGAACCGGATAAAATTAAACCCGCCAGAGTTGAACGGTGCGCCTGCCGGGTAATCCACACTTCTTCTTCCGGCCCGGCCGTAGCTAGAAGCATAGCCTGTACCCCTACCGTAGAACCATTAATTAAAAAGTAACTTTCTTCTGCCCCAAAGCACTGGGCCGCGGCCCGCTGGGCCTTCTGGATCACGTCTTGGGGTTGATGCAAATCGTCCAGACCGGGTAATTCAGTTAGATCTAAAGTAAAAATCTCTTTCCCTAGCAATGCTTTAAACCACCGAGATTGACCAGCCCCTTGCTTATGCCCCGGCATATGAAAAGGACGGTAACCTTTATCTCGATAGTCAATTAGGGCTTGAATAAGGGGCACTTTTCCTGGTGAGGGCTTCACTGCAGCACCTCTTCTAGTTTTTGGTGCCATTGTATCATATAATCAAAGAAAGGGCTAGCCAAGCCGCCCTTTCTGCAAGAAAACCGAAGCTATTTCATTTTATTTCAAAATACACGCCATTATCCCGGTATTTATATCCAAGTTCTAACGACCCCTAGTTTTAACGACTTCCGGTTCTTTGTCCCGTTGACTTCACCACCCCAGTTGAGGAGTGCCACAGTGTTTTCAAACGCTCACATGCCTGTAGGTAAAAAGGTTCGTCGATCGAACAAGAGACCATCTTGTCCTGACAAGCATCACACAAAAATTGCTTGCACAATAAAATACCGCCCCCAATTCCCTGAACGGGAGTCTGGTTGCAAATTAAACACTGGGGAAGAAGATTACTATTTTGACGGTTCATCTGATATCGCCTCTTTATTAGCGCGTTCTTACTATCTATAGTATGCCCTGCCCGGTAAAATGCGTAACCGTAGGGCTTAATTATCTACTGGAAATTATTTAACCTAAACCTTATAATAACAATTTTGCCTGCAGAAGTTTTTGCGGGTCCGTAAAATGACACTGCAGCCCCAAACTTTCAGGGGCCAATCCCATACTTAATCCCATTAATTCAGTAAAATAAAAGATCGGCAATGGTAAATTCATCCCGAACTTTTCCATTTCTTCTTGTCGGGCATCTAAATTAAGCATACACAAAGGGCAGGCCGTAACGATAGCTTCCGCTCCGGCTTCCTGCGCCCGACGTAAAAGCTGGCCAGACATTTTTAGCGTCAAATCGGTACACGGAATAGCCAAATTCCCGCCACAGCATTCGGTCTTGAACGGCCAGTCAATCACCGTTGCTCCTAGATCGAGCATTAAACGGTCCATAGACTGCGGATTTTCGGGATCATCAAACCCGGTTAGCGCCCGAGGACGGACCAGTAAACAGCCATAATAACAAACTACCCGCAATCCCCTTAAGGGGCGTATAACTTTACGCCGAATCGTCTCCGGACCAACTTGATTGACTAAAAAATCCAACAAATTACAGGTAGTAATCTTTCCTGTTACCGGCATCCCTAATAATTGTTCCACCCGGGTTTGCCAAGCCGGTTTACGTAAAGCCACTTCCGCAGCGCGTAATCGGTTAAAACAGCCGGCACAGGGGGCCACGATATCTAAGCCCATCTTTTCTGCTAAAGCCAAATTTCGGGCCGGTAGCGCTAGCGCTAAAAGCTCGTCCGTACTATGTGCGGAACTAGCCCCGCAACAATTCCAATCAGGAATTTCAATTAATTCCAGATCCAGGTGCCGCGCTACAGCTCGGGTGGATATTCCATATTCCCGTCCCGTAGCCTGCAAGGAACACCCGGGGAAAAAAGCTCGTTTCAACCGATTCCTACTCCTTTCTACCATCCGTTTGGGCAAAGATTCGACGCAAAGTACCTATACCTCTAATCCGCCGGGGCATCCCGTGAATTTTACCCCGACGAAGCATAGCTACGCCTAAGCGTGCATCCTTAAAAAGCTGACCGGTGATGAGATTAAAGCGAATAGCTAGTTCTCCTTCATGGATCCGCCCATAACGTCGTATGATGTGAAGAAAGGTATCATTAAATACCTTTACCTTTGGTTCGGCTACGATTCTCCGGTTTCCGGCTTGTACCCGTAGGCAATCCATCATCTTCGCCGGATTAACGCTCCGAGGACAGCGCGTAGAACAGGTATCACAAGCTGCACAAAGCCAGATGCTACGAGACTTTAAGGCCTCGTCCCACCAGCCAAGCTGTAAAAAACGGACTATATGACGGGGACCGTAATCCATAGCAAAAGCCACCGGACAACTGGCGGTACACTTGCCGCATTGGTAACAGGCCGAAAAATCAACTCCTGCCTCTCTCATTTGCTCCTTTAAATCCATTTCCGCCATCCCCCCCGATAAATCAATTATACACTAGCCAACCGCCACTGGAAACACTTCTCCCTTTCCTCTTAAAACCGCCAGGCCTTTCCTGTCTCGGAAAGGCCCGGGTGTTGGATCTGGTATGGTTTTGGGGTTACCGTAGTTTTATTGGCTTGTTTCTTTTGTCTAAGCATAACTACTTGACCCTTTTTCTTTCAATTAAAATGGCACAGTCTGGGCATACCTGTTGACAAATGCCACAGGCAATACAATTTTGCGGGTCATCCGGGATTACAGCTGGGGTCCCAAAACTGCCCAGACACTCGGACCATATTAGACAATCTTTAGGGCATTTCTCTTTGCACAAGCCGCAACCTTTACACAAATTAGTAAATAGGTGAAATGCCCCGCGTGGTACTTCAACGCTCAATACGCCTTCTGCGGAGGTACTCAACTTGGTCTTCTCTCCTTCCGTTTATTCTCCACTTTTTCCAATCAAGTCTCGACCCATTTCCAGCGCCCGGTAATTCAGTTCGCGTAAATCCGGATTCTGTTTAAACTTTCCTCCTAATTTAGCTTCCAGGGCTTCTCGCGCCTGTTCCATAGTTACTACTCCTGTGGCGCCAATAACCGCACCCATAATCACAATATTGAACACCCGGGGATGGAGTTCTTCTTTGGAACGCTGGATCGCCGGGATCGCCATTACTCGAGCGGCATTAGGTGGCACTTCTGCTTCGGCTCCTACAATCGAACTATCGTAAACAAGCGTAGTTTCCGGTCCTATATACTGCCGACACCTTTTTATAGCGCGAAGACTCAAGGCAATAAAAATGTCTCCAGTTTTAAACTTCGGCGCGCCAATCCGGCTATCACCAATTTGGACAAAAGCGATAGAAACTCCGCCGCGTTGCTCTAAACCAAAGTTAGGACAATAGAGGGCTTCTTTTCCTTCATTAAAAGCTGCTTCGGTAATAATTTCAGCTATCGATTGAACCCCCTGACCGCCCTCACCGGCCAAAGCGATTCGGACTACTTTACCCCCCACATTTATTCCTCCTTCACCTGCGGAACTTTAAACTCGCCCACCGGGAAATACTGGGTCATTTTGTCCTCCAAAAATGCCCAGGTATCCCTGGCATTGGTGCGCCAGTTTGTCGGGCAAACCGAAAGCGCCTCAACAAAGGAGAACCCTCGACCGGCGATTTGATTTTCCAAGGCCTTTTTAATAAACCCCTTAAGCTGGCGGAAGTTAGCTACCGTTCCCCGGGCCACATAAGCTCCCTCGGAAGCAATCGCGGCAACCATCTCTGGCCCCCGAGTAGGATATCCGGTTTCTTCAGGATCTCTGCCAAAAGGGGTAGTCTCGGTTATTTGGCCAGGTAGAGTAGTTGGGGCCATTTGGCCGCCGGTCATTCCATAGTTAGTATTATTCACTAAAATTACGGTAATCTTTTCGTTGCGAATCGCAGCATTTACAGTATGCTGGGAACCAATGGCATATCCCCCTCCATCGCCCATGTAAGCAATGGTAATTAACTCCGGACGGGACCGTTTAATTCCTACCATTACCGGTGTGGTCCGGCCATGATGAGTCTGGGTAGAATCAACGTCCAAGAAATTCCAGGCCAATAAAGAACATCCAATATCGCAACCGAAAACGGCTTTGCTTTGAATACCCAATTCATCTATGGCCTCACCTAGGGCTTTGAGAACCATCCCATGCCCACAACCGGGACAAAAAAGATGAGGTTTATTGGATTTATACCATGATTTAGGCATTTTGGGCTGGATTACAGGTTGAGCAGCTGACACTCATCAGCCCTCCTCTCTAATGACAATGTTTAAACTTACTTCTCTAGTGCTTAGATATGTGTACCTTCTATAAGCATCTCATAGCTTGTTTCTAAACGGCGCAGTTAACGAGATACAGGTGAGACCTCTTTCTATTTTCGAAATTCTTTATACCGGGCTACAATCTCATCGGCAATGATGCCTACCGCTGGTTTCGCCAGCGCATCGACTTCTAAGGCCACGTCATACAGGTTTTCTTTTACTAAACGCTGTAACTGATTCAGGGCCGATTCGACAACTAAAACCTTCTTGCAATTTTCCACGGCCTTTCTTAGGGCTTCCTGCGGGAAAGGACGTAAAGTAATAGGTCGGAAATAACCCGCCGGGAATCCCTGAGCACGTAGAATTTTAACCGCATCCTGTCCGGCCCGGGAAACTACCCCGTGGGAAACCACAATTATTTCCGCATCCTCACAAAAACGGGCATCATACTCTACGACCTCGGGCGTCATCTTCTGATAATCGGCTTCCATTTTTTGTAATACCTCATACAGCTCTTCTTCCAAACTGTAAATATTGCAGAGGTGTACGCATTCTCGGTCTACACCGATTTCCCCCGACAGACCTATAATAGGATTCGCCGGCACTAATTCAATGCCTCGCGCAGCCGGATCGTACATAACCATTGACTCCCTCATCTTGGCTTGATAGCCATCGCCCATTACAAAGGTAGGAAAACGATACTTCCAGGCCACATTAAAGCCTTTAATCACATAATCGTATATTTCCTGGTGCGAGGCTGTAGAATAGACAATACGGTGGCCCTCGCCATTACCCCCGTAAGTAGTTAAAGTGACTTCTTGTTGCGAATATACAACCGTGCCCGAAGAAGGTCCGCCCCGTTGTTGAATAATTGCTAGTAACGGCAACCGCATCGCTTCGGCCATGCCGTAAGGTTCCTGCATTAAAACATTGCCCGGACCCGCCGTAGCCGTAAACGCTTTACATCCGGCTTGTAGGCCGCCGCAAGTCGTAAAACCAGCCGATATCTCATCTTCGGTTTGTAAAAATTTGCGGCCATACCTAGGGGCCAGGCGCGTCCAATAGTGCATTACCTCATTTTGGGGCGTAATAGGATATCCAAACATGATGTCTGCCCCGGCAGCCAGCGCGGCCCAGGCCGCCACTTCATTACCGGTCATGAATACTTTCTTTTCACCTTCGATAACGCTGGCCAAAAATTGGCACCTCCTATCCATTTACCAGAAACTATCTACCATATAACGTTTAATCGTTCGCACAGGATTACCCATACAATCAACCGGCCCAATTTCCTTTTGCCATTTCTCTTCGACCACCGTAGCTTCTACGGGAAGGCCTATTTTCCTGGCAGCTTCGGTTACTAAGCGTACACCTAACTGGATAATATCCAAATCAGTATCGTCTCCCAAGTGGGAGTTATTAATCAACGCATGTACGGTACCAATTCCCTGTATGTATTCCACAATATCCTCAACCGTACTGGTAAATGGTCGCGCAACGTTGATTACCACCAGCACGCACAGCTCCGGAGAAGTCAAAGCACCATTCACCAGATTAAGAATCCGGGCTCCTCCGGCCCCATAACCAATATCTAAAATGATATCCCCCGGACGATCTAACACCCGGGGAACCTTTGGATGAAGAATCATCCCTGTCTCGCCGAGACCGATTAATTGTTTTGTTTCCCAGGCAATAACCTCGATTCCTAGTTGAGAAAGTGGGTCCTTTAACGGGCGTAAAGTATAACACGGTTCTACCATGTCTAAATCTACCAAAACAACTTTTCGCCCCTGTTGGGCTAAAAAAAGCGCCCGGTTTACCGCGTTTTCACTTTTACCGCTCGCGTATTCTCCTACATAGGCTTCGACAATCCGTGTACCCTGGGTTTCACTTATAGATTTGCTTTTTTCTCCCCGGTTCAAAGCTTCTTAATCCTCTCTCTACCTATTCCTCAAATCTGCGCTTCCTACTAGTATACTTAAGCGCTCCGGATTCGTCAAGCAATCGGTGATAAGAGGGCAAAAAACAGCATGATTTAGAAAGTTCTAAAAATATAAGGCGTTTACGGCGCCTTTTGAATACAATATCCCTTTTTCCTTTACCGGGGTTAATCTAGTCCTATAAAACTTACCTATTTTACATAATTATGTTTAAGCATCGTAATATGGCTAATAAAAGCACCCCGGGCAAACCTAAAAATCCGACTACCAGCACGGTAACCAAGTTAATCGGTAAACTGAAACCTAGGGGGCCCGTCACCCAATTAATTAACCATAATAAAAACAAGCCTACCGCTGAATTAATTAAGAGTTTAGAAATCCACCGCAAAGGCGTAAAAATTACCCGTCCTAGAAGTACGATAAGAAATAGTGCAAAAATAGAAGCAATAGCAACATCTATATATTGCATTATTGACTCACCTCCTGCAGTAAGTCAGGATCAAAAGCGATTACCTGGCTATGCCGGGCTTGCTTCAGTAAATAACGGTATTTACTCTCCGTTGCACCTAGGGTTTGTATCGCGTAATCAATTAAATCTGGATCTAGCGCAAAGTTAAAAAAACAATCAGCATCCACCCAATCCGCATGGGCCTCCCAAACGAGCTTTAATATTTCCGGTTGATCGAACCCAAGATGACCTTCTTGAACCACGGTTCCAGGCCTTCTCCTTTTTCGCCTTAACCAACCCCTTCTGCACCACCCGCTCGCCTGGCGAAAAAAATTACACGCTTTCAAGCCACCCTCACCCCTCCCAAACTCTTCCATTTATATTTACGTTGGAAAGGGAAAGGTTAGAACCTCTTAAATAACAACGATCAGCCTACTACATTTCTCGGCGTCCTTCCAAGGATTTACTAAGCGTAAGTTCATCCGCGTACTCCAGATCTCCTCCGACCGGAAGGCCATGCGCCAAACGAGTCACGCGTACCCCAGATGGCTTTAATAACTTGGCCAAATACATAGCGGTCACGTCCCCCTCAGGGTTTAAATTGGTCCCCAGAATTACCTCTTGCACCCCACCATTTTGGATGCGGTCGATCAATTCCGTAATCCGTAGTTTCTCCGGGCCAATGCCATCCATTGGCGATAAAGCTCCCTGGAGAACATGGTAGCGTCCCCGATAATTGCGGGTTTTTTCAATAGCTATAACATCTCGCGCCTGCTCTACCACACAAATAAGCGCGGGGTTACGGGCCTCATCACGGCAAATCGAACAAGGGTCCTGATCGGTTAAGTTACCGCAAATGGAACAGTAACTAATCTTCTCACGGGCCACCAAAATTGCTTCCGCTAAGCGCTGAGCTTCAGCCACCGGCAATTGCAGGATAAAAAAAGCCAGGCGTTGAGCCGACTTAGGCCCTATGCCGGGAAGTTTATGCAATTCCCTGATCAAGTTCGCGACCGGACCTACATAATAAGTCATCTCTAATCCTCGCTTTTACCAGACCGGTTTTATAATAGGCCCGGGATTTTGATTCCACCGGTGATTTTTCCCATTTCTTCTGTTTGCAGATCCACTGATTTACGCAACGCCTCATTCACAGCAGCGACCACCAGATCTTCCAGCATTTCTACGTCCTCGGGATCAATAGCCTCCGGGCTGATCTTAATCTCCCGAATCTCCTGCCGCCCCGTGGCCACCACACGTACTACGCCGCCACCACTAGAGGCTTCTACCGTCATATCCTTAAGTTCTTCCTGCATCCGGGCCATGTCCGCCTGCATTTTTTGTACCTGTTTCATCATCTTGCCCATGTCTGTGAATTTCATAAATTCCTCTCCTTTTTATCACTTCATATTTAATAATAAGGTATTACTCTACCTCAATTATCCTGATTATCCCGAATTTTAACCCGTTCCGGGCCAAAAATTTCTACCGCGTTTTTAACTAAAGGATCTGCTAAAGGAGATTCCGGCTCCGACGCTTTAGGCGCTGAGGCCTCCTGAAGGTCTTCTAAAGCCTCCTGCATGGTACAGCGAACCACCAAAGTTTGTCGAAAGACTCGAGTCAGCACCTCCTCAATGGCTTTTTTGTTCGCCGGCTCATCGACCTTCTGCCGATGAAAATTCCGTCCTTTTTTAAAAGCCAGAATTAAACAATCCCCCTGCAAGGCTACCGGCTCAGCTTCCAATAGTAAAGCTTGTAAGGCCACGCTTTTCTTACGTAGAGAATCCATTACTACCTTCCAGTGTGCCTGAATCTGGGCCAAGTCGAGTTGCGGTTCTAACGGAAGCTTGCTTTTAACCCCCTCCTTCAACCGACTAGTCTCCGGGGGGAAAAGATCGGGGATAGAACCTGCTTTAATCGGTTTAATTTCTCTTGGGCTCTCCTTTGACCCCGGACTCCTGGCTGGAAGCGTTTCCAAGGTTTTTAGTTTTGAGTCCTGTTCCAATACCTCCAGACGCCGGTTTAGTTCCGCCATCTGGTCCCCAAAAGACTTCTCTTGTAATTGAGTGCCGGCCCCAATCAAAGCGGCTTCCAAAACCCAGCGAGGTTGAATCGCCCACTTCATATCCGCTTCTACCCGAGTAAAATAGCTAATCAACTCGATTAACTGAGCTTTACTCCAACGATCAGCCTGAACGCACATCTGCTCCCGTAGCGTATCCGATACGGCAATAATCTGACCTGCGGTATCGCCCAGCTTAATGATTAATAAGTCCCGTAAATAACCAATTAGATCACGTACATACTTACGGACGTCTTTGCCCTGGTTAACTACCTCTTAAACCAGGTACATTAATCGAGCTGACTCATTAAAAGCCAAACCATCTATCGCTTGCCTTAAAAATTCTTCTGAAACAGTACCTAAAACCTGGTTTACCTCTTCCAAGGTAATTGCGTTTGTGGCAAAACCAATACATTGATCAAGCAAACTCAAAGCATCTCGCAGCCCGCCTTCAGCCGCGCGGACAATGGCCATAATAGCTTCCTCAGAAATCTCTATTTGCTGATGCTCCGCCACTAGCTTCAAACGTTCTATTAATTCTGCCGGGGTAATCCGACGAAAGTCAAAACGTTGACAGCGCGATAAAATAGTGGCCGGCACCTTATGGGCCTCAGTTGTAGCTAATACAAAAATCACGTGACTAGGAGGCTCTTCCAACGTCTTAAGCAAAGCATTAAAAGCCTCCGTAGTAAGCATATGTACCTCGTCAATAATATAAACCCGAAAGCGTCCACCAGAAGGAGCATATTGGACCCGTTCCCTCAGTTCCCGTATTTCATCAATACCGCGATTAGAAGCGGCATCAATTTCTAAGACATCCAGCGAACTACCTTCTACGATCGCCCGACAACTAACACACTGATTACAAGGTTCACCTTCTTGGGCTTCGCTACAGTTAACCGCTTTAGCTAAAATTTTAGCCACACTCGTTTTACCCGTGCCCCTAGGACCACAAAAAAGATAAGCATGGCTAATCCGGCCTTGCTGTAAAGCATTAAGCAAGGTACGGGTAACATGGGTCTGCCCCACTACATTCTGAAAATTTTGCGGTCGCCATTCCCGATATAAGGCTACGTAGCTCACAGTGGCCCCCCTCATCATCTGAAAGAATTGAAAGCAAACCAACTGAAATAAGCCGCCTTTTCTGGCGGCTCAATTAAGGCCAAAATAATTTATAGCCGTGCACCCACCTTCGAATTAGCCTTCCGGGCGTTATAAACGCAGTTAGCTCTTTCCAGGCTGCCCCACGGCACACTGAAGGGTTCCCTTAGTGCTGCTTCCTTCCGGACCTGACACGATTCAGGAGTTCCAGTTGCGTGGGACCCAGAGGTCCTCACCACTTACGCTTACCAGACCCCACAAGACAAACCCTCGGGTGGGGGTTCAGCCCCGCTACAGCGGTTTGCGGGTACAGGGCACCGCTACCTCCCCGCCTAGCACGACTAATATGTTTACTTATATTAAAAAAGTTAATCTCAAGATAATATTTAATGGCGGAGAGAGTGGGATTCGAACCCACGAGACGAGGTTTTGCCCCGTCTACTCGCTTTCCAGGCGAGCGCCTT